>CAYFQJ010000013.1:7804-16012 GCA_964345205.1 uncultured Actinomyces sp.
AGCACTGTGCGACGGTACCGGTACCAGACGTAATGCTGGGTCCCTCAACATCAGGGATAAAGACGCAGTCTCCGCGCCGTAAAGTAACTTCGTCTTCCCGGGTCATGATGGTCACTTCGCCATCTAAACACATGGTTAGGCGCGGGCCGGTACCTCCGACGGGGACCGTTTCGTCACAAAGCACGACGGTGGTCATTTCGAAGTCTTCAACTGGTACATAGAACCGGGAAATCTGCTTCAAAGGATGTTCCGGAGCGACCCGCATGGGTGGGAACGGTTCGAAATTGACGATGTCGATGAGCTGATCCCGGTCAATGTGTTTAGAGGTCAGACCGGCGCGCACAACGTTGTCCGAGTTAGCCATCAGTTCTAAGCCCAACCCCGACTGGTAGCTGTGAAGCGTGCCGGGAGGAACAAACATGGCTTCACCAGGTTTGAGCAGCACTGGGTTCATCAGACTGGCAACGGCAATTCCCGGGTCGGTGGGGTAGTGGCTGGCTAGGTCCGTGATGATCTGGTCCAAAAGAGGCAGCGGTGAGTTACCCGAAAGTAAACGCCGGTTGCAGTCCGCCGTGAAGTCAATTATCTCGGCGCCATCCGGTCCTGTTTCGGGGTCGAGGAGCCAGGAAACGACCGGCCTGATGCCGCGTCCAGTGGCACGCAGGAGCCGCCGTGACAGTTTGCCGGCCAGCGGGCTTGAAAGTCCATCCAGGTTGATCCGTGCTTGGCGGCGCACGGCGAAACCAACCAGAGCGGTAAAGTCGTCGATGGCGTAGAGAAGTTCGGGTTTGTGATTCGAGTCCCGGTAGGTGCGGTCCGGCGCGTCCAAAGGAATGTCTGTGGCATTCTCTTTCAAAAATCCAGCTTGAGCTTGCGATTTTCGGGGGTGCACCTGTAAAGAAAGGGGAGCTGCGGGGGCGATCAGTTTCATCATGAACGGCAACACGTCACCGAAGGCGAAACGGGTCGAAGGACCAAGAATGTTCTTGGGGTCCTCGCTGACGATTTGCGTCAGCGTCTTGCCGTCGTCGCAGGCGGCGGAGCCCAAGGGGTGAGAACCGAACCACAGCTCGGCCCTTGGGCTTTCCGTCGGCGCAGTTCCAAGAAAATCTGGAATACGGGTCCGGGAACCCCATTCGTAATTTTGGGGAAATCCCCTGACTTTGATCACCTAATATATTATGCCACTGGTGTGTGCCGGTGGCACACCAGGGTCAGAGGACGCGGCTCACGTCGCGTGCCGCCCCCTGCGATGCGGAGAGTGCGGTCGCTGCGTAAAGTTGCAGCGCTGGCGAGACCTGCCGGTCGCGGTCCACAGGGGTCCAAGGGTTTTCTCGGGCCTCCTGTGCTTCCCGGCGGCGGCCGAGCTCCTCGTCGTCAACCAGAAGCTGGAGCGACTGCTCGTTAATGTCAATGAGGATCTGATCGCCCTCTTCCACCAGGCCGATCACTCCACCGTCAGCGGCTTCGGGCGAAATATGCCCCACCGAAATCCCCGAGGTCCCGCCGGAGAACCGGCCATCGGTGATGAGCGCACATTTTGCGCCTAAACCTCGGCCCTTCAAAAAGGACGTGGGGTAGAGCATTTCTTGCATACCAGGTCCACCTGAGGGGCCCTCGTAGCGGATCACGACGACGTCGCCGGGTTCGATCTGGTTGCCCAGAATTTTCTCAATCGCTTCTTCTTGGGATTCGGTCACGCGGGCGCGGCCTTGGAAGCGGAAGAGTGATGGATCGACACCCGCCGCCTTGATGACTGCGCCGTCCTCAGCCAGGTTTCCGTGGAGGACAGTGAGACCACCCGAAGCCGTGTACGCGTGTTCGACGTCGCGGATGCAACCGGTGGCAGCGTCCGTGTCCAAATCAACCCACTGGTTGTTCGTGGAGAATGCCTCAGTGGTGCGAACGTTACCGGGGGCCGCGTGGAAAAGTTTCTTCGCTACGGTCGTAGCTTTCCCTCCCCGAATATCCCAGTCGTCCAGCCAGGATTGCAAATCTGGGGAATGCACAGTGTGAACTGAAGTTTTCAGGTGTCCGCCGCGGTTCAACTCGCCGAGAATGGCGGGGATTCCACCGGCCCGGTGGACGTCCTCCATGTGGTAGTCATTGTGGTTCGGAGCCACTTTCGATAAACAGGGGACCTGCTCGCCGATACGGCCGATATCGGCCAAATCGAAGTCGATTTCGCCCTCGCGGGCGACGGCAAGAATATGCAGCACCGTATTGGAAGAGCCACCCATTGCCATGTCCAAAGCCATCGCGTTATGGAAAGCAGCGGCGTGAGCGACATTGCGGGGGAGGACCGAGTCATCCTCCTCGTTGTAGTAGCGCTGGCAAAGTTCAACAGCGAGAGCGCCCGCGTCCTCGAAAAGTTCTTTCCGGGCCACGTGTGTTGCCAGAGTCGAACCATTACCTGGAAGGGACAGGCCCAGAGCCTCAGTCAGACAGTTCATTGAGTTGGCCGTGAACATGCCGGAGCAGGAACCACATGTGGGGCAGGCCAACTTTTCTAGTTCGAGCAGTTCCTCATCGGAAATCGATTCATCGGCAGTCGCATTCATGACGGTAATCAGGTTGCCGTGGCCGGCCTTGGAACCGCCGATGATGGCGTCCTTAGGAATGTTCTTCCCAGCCTCCATGGGGCCACCGGAGACAAAAACGGTGGGGATATTCAGGCGCATCGCCGCCAGCAGCATGCCGGGGGTGATTTTATCGCAGTTAGAGATACAAACCATGGCGTCGGCGCAGTGGGCGTTGACCATGTACTCGACCGAGTCAGCGATGATTTCGCGTGAAGGCAAGGAATAAAGCATCCCTGCGTGGCCCATGGCGATACCGTCGTCCACAGCAATTGTGTTGAACTCTTTTGCGACGCCGCCGGAAGCCTCGATCGCATCGCCGACCAGTTTGCCCATATTGCGCAGGTGGACATGGCCGGGAACAAACTCGGTGAAAGAGTTGACGACCGCGATGATTGGTTTCCCGAAGTCATCGTCACCCATTCCGGTGGCCCGCCACAGTGCGCGCGCCCCCGCCATGTTCCGTCCCTGAGTCGATGTTGCTGAACGAAGTTGCCGTGCCATGATCGTTTCCTTCCCGAGTCGCTCACCAGTTTTGACAGAGCGGCCTGCCTACAAGACTACGAGATTTTTACGCAGAATCGAGAGTGAGGTCGCAAAGTGGGATGCCTTCCTCGCGCGGCGGACACCGGCCCGCCGGGCCACGACCTCTGGGCATAATCTGACTATGCGAGGAGAATACAAAGTCCCTGGTGGAAAACTGATTTCGGTGAACGTCGAAGTTGCCGACGGAAAATTCAGTCAAGTAGTTTTAGGTGGCGACTTCTTCATCGAGCCTGATGACGCCCTCTTTCGGATGCAGAACGCCGTCTTGGGCGCCCCTGCCGATACGGGGGCTGCGAAACTGGGCGAGATTATGGCAGACGCCCTCGAACCGGGGGACACGCTGATGGGTGTAAATCCGCATGCGATCGGGGTGGCTATCCGGCGTGCGACAGGTAAAGCGCTTGGCTGGGACGACCTCGACTTCGAAGTTATCCACGGCCCCACAGTGCCACCGGTAATTAATGTGGCGCTGGATGAAACACTGGTCGAGGACGTTGCGGCGGGTCGTCGCGCCCCGTTCATGCGCATATGGGAGTGGGACGGTCCGCAGATAGTTATTGGTTCTTTTCAGTCCTACACCAATGAGATCAATCCGGATGGAATCGCGGAGCACGGGATAACGGTGTCACGTCGCGTCAGCGGTGGCGGCGCGATGTTCATGGAACCGGGGAACTGCATCACCTTTTCGCTGGTTGTCCCCACCAGTTTGGTTGATGGTTTGAGTTTCGAAGAGTCATATCCGTTCCTCGACGAGTGGGTGCTGGAAGCCCTGCGCGTGGTCGGCGTTGAAGCGACCTACGTGCCGCTGAACGATATCGCTTCTAAGCAAGGGAAAATCGGGGGGGCCGCCCAGAAACGGTTCGTCAACGGGTATATGGTCCACCACGTGACGATGGCCTACGATATTGACGCCGACAAAATGAATGAGTGTTTGCGGATCGGTAAAGAAAAGATTCGTGACAAAGGGTTGCGGTCCGCGGCGAAGCGTGTTGACCCGATGAGGAGCCAAACTGGGCTCCCACGCGAAGAGATTATCAAAGTGTTTTTCGAGCATTTTGCTCAGAAGTATGGCGCGACACAGGGCGAGATAACTGCGGCAGATCTGGAAGTGGCGCAGCAGCGTGTCGAGCAGAAATTCTCTACCGAAGAATGGATTCACAGGGTACCGTAGAGGCTACGAACTGAGAATGGGAGTAGCTAACCTGAAACTGATCCCGCTCGCCTGTTTCCCCTACGGCAAAGCGATCGTTCCCACTTCTGCTCTGAGGGCCTATTCGGGCGAGGCCGTTCCTAGCTTTCCGCAGTAATAGCCAGAAATTCCTGCCAGCGCGTTCCGTAATCGAAAACTGTAAATAAGTAGGAGCCCCATGCGTCGTAATGTATTTGCTGCCTCAGCGGCTTTGCTGGTCTCGGTTCTCACGCTGACCGCGTGTAGTTCGTCGATTGGTTCAGATCCGACGGGAAACCAGTCCGAGGGCGGCTCGCAGTCTGTGGACCCAGCACCTGAAGACACGGGTGACCCCGTGGTATTGAGCGATTCGGAAGCGTACTGGGAGTCTCTTACTCTGCGGGAACAAGCTGCCAGTGTCCTCATGCTGAACTATCCCGGTTCTGATGCCGCGGCGATCGGGGCTTTCCTCGAAGAGGTTCAGCCCGGTGGAATTATCCTCATGGGGGATGGGGTTCCGGCCCAAGAGAATGACCTAGCGGCGGCGACCACACTTTGGCAGTCAAAATCAGAGTTGCCGTTCCTGATTGCTATTGACCAGGAGGGCGGCGTCGTCACACGAGTTCATGGTGACCTAGCGCCGGGCCCCGAGCAGTTGCGTGATGGGGACACCGAAACGGTTCGGCAGGCCTTTGTGGACCGCGGAACCTATTTGGAGAGTTTGGGAATTAACACGAACTGCGGCGTCATTGCCGATTAGACGGCCGATCCTAATTTCTTCATCTATCCCCGGGTGCTGGGAACGACTCCCGACCAGGCCGCTGCCGCCGTCAAGGCCGCTGTAACTGGCGAAACCGGGCATGTCTTAAGTGTGATTAAGCATTTCCCCGGGCACGGCGCGGTGGCTGCTGATTCGCACTCGACCATTCCCACCACCAATATTGGGTACGAGCAGTGGAGAGAAACAGCGGCCCTTCCCTTTGTGGCAGGAATTGATGCGGGAGTAAATATGGTGATGATGGGGCATCTGGAATACGCGGAAATTGCTGCCGGCCCCGCGAGCCTGTCCCCCCAGTGGCACACGATTTTGCGGGACGACCTGGGGTTTGAGGGCGTTATTGTCACTGACGATATGAAAATGCTCCGAGAGAACGGGGATCCAGCCCTGGCCAGTGCTGTTGACAATGCGGTGACGGCATTGAACGCAGGTTCAACTCTGATCCTCGACATTGGGCGTCCCGATATGGATGCCTACACATTCGCGGACCATATGATCAGCGGCATTGTCGCCGCGGTCGAAGACGGCACCCTGTCAGAAGAGACGCTGCGATCGGCTGGACTGCAAATTATCGACACTCGTTTTGAGCTGCTCGACGCGAACTGACCTCGGGATCCGCCGACGCGCCCACGGCATTTTCCCATCTGCTGAAACCGGTGGGGGACGGCTGGGGTTCACCGCGGCCAAACATGTTAGTTTGGCGGCTCACGTGTAGTCGTCGGTCTTGGCGACAACGAGCTCACCTGCAATCGGTCCACCTGAAAAGAGGAACAGTCGGATGGAATCACAGTTAAGTTCTCGCGGTTTCTCGACGCGCGCCATCCATGTTGGACAGGCTGCTGACGAGGCAACGGGAGCAATAATCCCGCCGCTTCACATGGCATCCACATTTGTGATGGATCAGGTTGGGCTTCCTCGCGCCGGTTACGACTATTCTCGCAGTGGCAACCCGACGCGAGACAATTTGCAGCAAACCCTGGCTTCTCTCGAGGGCGGAGAGACGGCCTTTGCTTTCCCCTCGGGACTCTCAGCTGAAGACACGCTGCTGCGTGCCGGCACCAGTGTGGGCGGACATATTTCGTTCGGTGCCGATGTTTACGGGGGCGCCTACCGGCTGCTGGATGGGGTGTTGCCGCGGGAAAAGCGCACGTCGACACCATTGGATTTGACGGATTTGGCGGCAGTCGAGGCGGATCTGGAGCAGAACCATTCACAGGTGCTGTGGGTAGAGACGCCCTCCAATCCGCTCTTGGACGTTTTCGACCTGCGCAGACTGGCAGACTTGGCACACAAACACGGCGCCCTCCTGGTGGTGGACAATACTTTTGCGTCCCCCGTTTTGCAGCAGCCCTTGGCACTCGGCGCCGATGTGGTTACCCATTCAACAACCAAGTACATTGGTGGACATTCAGATTTGGTTGGGGGCGCAGTCATCGTGGCGGCAAATGTGCAGCTGCCGGCAGGTGTGAAGGGGTGGACTGGAACTGGCCGCGTCGCTGATGAGGTCTGCTACCTGCAAAATGCTGTCGGCGCAGTCCCTTCGGCAGCTGATGCGTACCTGACTTCACGTGGGCTGAAGACACTTTCGGTTCGAGTGCGCCAACAAAGCGACAGTGCTTTGCGTCTGGCGCAGCATCTGGAGGGAGATCCGCGCGTTTTGGCCGTAAATTATCCGGGGTTGCCCTCCCATCCCCAACATGAGCTGGCTGTGCAACAAATGTCGGGATTCGGCGGAGTGCTGTCTTTCACTGTTGGCAGCGAGGCTGCAGCTCGACGTCTGTGTGAGAGCACCACAATTTTCCAACTGGGCGTTTCTTTGGGGGCCACCGAGTCGCTGATCGAACACCCGGCGGCGATGACGCATGCGACGAAGGCCGGGGCGGAAACTGAAATTAGTCCCAGTTTGGTTCGCCTTTCCGTTGGTTTAGAAGACATTGATGACCTGATCGCCGATTTGGATAGCGCCTTGGGGGCGAGCGACATCGACTAGGAAAGCAGCGCAACAGCAAGAGGGCCAGTGCAGACTGGCCCTCTTTTGTTTTTCACGATGCAGTCTGGGTGCAGCCGATAGCTCCCGTTAGTGCGGTGTTCCGAACTTGCAAGTTCGGCAACCCGAACATTATGCTTAAGGGGTGATTCTGAGCCACAGGGCGAATTGCGACAGGGACAACTCCGAGGAGAACAACACAGCGGAAAACAACTCCGCGGAAGGGGGGAGGGAAATGAGCCCCCGAAGATCCCCCGTCCTGGCGACGGCAGCAATGGCAGCAGTAGGTCTGTCGCTATTGGCTGGTTGCGCCCGCGAATCTTCCGAACCCGCCATGTCCCTGGATAAC
The DNA here is from genome assembly GCA_964345205.1 of uncultured Actinomyces sp. Lineage (GTDB taxonomy): Bacteria > Actinomycetota > Actinomycetes > Actinomycetales > Actinomycetaceae > Scrofimicrobium. The sequence continues at coordinate 15,212 of CAYFQJ010000013.1, forward strand.
CGTCCGGTCGTTCTCACAACTTTTACTGTCTTGGCGGATATCGCCAGCAATATTGCCGGTGATCACCTCCAGGTCGAATCGATCATGGCACCGGGCGTCGAAGTCCACGGTTACGAGCCGACACCCAGTGACATCAGGAAAGCCGCTGCGGCCGACCTCGTCCTCGACAATGGTCTGGGTTTGGAACTGTGGCTGGGTCGATTCATGCAGGACTCGACAGCGCCACACGTTGTCGTCAGTGACGGGGTGGTCACAATCCCGCTGGGGGAGGACGCAGTGAACCCACACGCTTGGATGAGTCCTGCCAACGGCCAAATTTACGCGCAGAATATTGCCGACGCATTTTCTGAGCTCGACCCCGCCAACGCCGAGAGTTATCAGCAGAACGCTGACCGGTACCGGGACGAATTGGCCGTTCTTGATCAGGAACTACGCGAGGCCGTCTCGCAGGTGCCGATTTCGCAACGCAGCCTTGTCACGTGCGAGGGTGCTTTTGCGTACCTGGCTCGGGATGCCGGGTTGGAGGAAGTCTACATTTGGCCGGTAAATGCCGAGCAGCAAGCCACGCCACGCCGGGTGGCGGCCACCATCGACCACGTTCGTGAGCATGACATTCCAGCGGTTTTCTGTGAATCGACGGTCTCGGAAGCGTCGATGCTGAGGGTCGTGGAGTCTTCGGATGCGGAGCTGCGGGGGACCCTATACGTGGACTCCCTTTCGGAACCCGGAGGTCCGGTGCCAACCTATTTGGATCTTTTGCGGTATGACATTGAAACGATAACTTCGGGACTGTTGGGCGAC
>CAYFQJ010000014.1:0-11290 GCA_964345205.1 uncultured Actinomyces sp.
CAGCAAGATCGAGGTGCGGGTGCGCGAGCTGCGTCCTCATGCTCTAGTTTTTGCGGGACCCGCGGCAGACCAAATGCTCGAGTTCGCCGAAGCGATGGGATGCCCCCTCACCACCTACTCGGTGACACAAAAAGTGATTGTTTCCCTTACCCCCGGCGTCATCGAAGTGTGGGGGAGTGATGACCTGCTAGAGCCCGGCTGGGTAATTTTCCCCAACAGGAACTTCGTCGTCGGCATTGGGGAGGCAAACTTTTCTTCAGATCCGCGGCCCACTAAAGCCCTCTGGATCGGTGATCCGAACACGCTGAGCAACGTCGTGATGCGGCCCTCGAAAATGAAGGATCTGGTCGTGGCCGTCAGCGCAATTCTGGCGCAGAACCAATCGGAACCTCTCGCGGGGCAAATAGCTCTTCCAACCCCGGCGTGGCAGGTATGGACAGTTAACGAGGAGCTTTTCGAGGCCAATCGCGGGAACCCCCAGTTCCCCTTCTCGGATTTGGATACGTTCGGGTGCCAAAACGTCGCCCTCTGGTTTGGCCCCCGCGGCGGCATCACACCTCAGGGCGGTTTAACGTTCGACTTCCTGGCGACGCGCGCCCCCGAAATCAGTGCCGAGGATCTGAACGAACTAGAAGTGTCCCTGGAACCGGGCGAGTCCCTAGTTTCGTTCTCCACTTCGCAGGTCGAAGTGATGGCAGGGACCGCCTCTATTATTCGCGAACACATGACCACACCTGACGGCAGGCAAGAGGTGCGCTTTGTGTCCATCATTCGTTCCGCCACGGGTGCCGGTTACGCCCGGGTCAGTTTCCGCAGTGGCTACACCAACCTCGGCTCTGAGCTCGACGCGGCCTTCCTCGCCGCCATCAGCACGGTCCGCATCCAGTAGACATTAGTTAGCTAACGTGTTTTTCGACGGCGCCAAGCGGCGTGGATGAGCGCGACTAACTGCTCTTCATCCAAATCGTTGCGCTTTGCTTGCGCCACGAGGCGGCGAGCTCCCTCAACCAGTTCACTCTGTGGGAGGGCGACCTCGCCCAGAACCCGAGAACCGTGCGTCCGACTGGTGCTGATCAGTTTCGTGGCTTCCAGTTCGTTGTAGGCGCGGGCGACGGTGCCGGGAGCGACCGCCAAGTCGCGTGCGAGCTGCCGGATCGATGGGAGACGGTGGCCCGGTCCCAGGGTTCCCGCCAAAATATGCGCGGCGATTTGGGTGCGAATCTGCTCGTAAGTGGGGACACCTGAGTTGGGGTCAACTGTCAACTGCATCGAGCGCGACCTCCGGTTTTGCGATTGTTATCAGCGTGAAGGCATTCCAGATGGCCAGCGCTGCAAAAATTGTTGCGGTCACTAGACCGATAATTCCCAGCAGTACCAGTACAGGCCCAGCACCGTAGGGGAGTGCGGCAACGATTTGGGCGTTGCTCCCGCCGTTATTGCGGTAGGTTGCGGCGACGACGGCTCCCGCTGAAAATCCGACGAAAACAATTTCAGCCAGCAGCGCCGATCCGCTGAGCAGCAAGACTATTTTGACGCATGTTCGCCGCCAGTTGTTATCGAACTCGGGACTGGAGGGGATCGCCACGATGGAGGAAATCCTGCGGAGGGCCAAGATGGTGACGACCAGTAACAGCACCGTGGTGAGCAGCATCGGAGCCGTGTAGTACCAGCCGGGGTAGGGTCCGCGGCTGCCCCACGACTCGTTGATCATGTCCGTGTAGCCAAAATTGCGGTAGTAACCCAAGGCATCCGGCCCCGAAGTGAGGCCACCCAGCAGGAGCAGCGCCACGGTGAGCACGAAAATCCCCATCCAGGTGATCAGCTCAAACTGGCGAACGTTATCCGACCAGCGACGCCGTCTGAGGGCGACTGTGCGCGGCTGGGCCGTCTGGGGTAGTTGGGGCGAACCCAGGAGGTAAACGAGCAGTCCCGCAAAGATCGCCACTGTCGGGGCGAGGGCGAGAGTTAGACCCAACCAGCGACCCGTGTTGGCCAGGAGCACGGCCGCAACAATTCCCGAGACTAAAAGAGAGAAGAGTGCGCGGCGGTGAACCACTGTGAGCAGGAAATTTGCGGCCACGCCCTGCCCGGGGGCAGGAACAGCGCGCTGGGAGTATTTTGCTGCAGCAGTCATAAGGCCGGCGGCGGCAGTTATTACCAGCAGCACCACGAGAATTACGGCTACGAAACCAAGGGAAAGCACTTGCGCCTCCTGTATCAGATGGTTGATACACGAAAACTACCGCAGACATTCTGGTGTGTCAATACTCTGGTACAGCAGGGCGGTTGTTTTAGGGCGTGGCGAGCGTGACCACGTAGTCCAGCGGCTCACCCGTCAAGAACCGCACGGCGTTCCGGGCGGCATCAGCCGCCATCTCCACCCGCGCCTCGACGGTGGCGTTCCCCGCGTGGGGGCTAAGCGCCACATTCGGTTGCGCCGCGAGGGCGGCAGCGACCAGATCCGCCTCCGAAACCAGCGGGCCACGAGCGCAGTTAATCAGGTACGCCTCGGGGCGCGTCATCCGCAGTTGCGGCGCCGAAATCATCAGCCGATTCTGGTCCGTAAGGGCGCAGTTGAGGATCACGTAGTCGGCCAGAGCCAGGCCGTCCTCCAACGACACTTTTTTCAGACCGTACTTCGCGGCGAACACAGCGGGGGCCTCGACCGGGTCGACGTAGTAGATGTCCATGTCGAAACCGGTCATCATCTGCGCCACGACTTTACCGATCCGCCCCAAACCAACGATCACCAGTTTCTTGCCGAAAACCTAGTGCCCGCCAAGATAGCCGGTGATTTCCCAGCCGGTGAACTTATTGGCGCGCATCATCTGGTCGCCCGCCAGCACCAGTCGCGATACCGCCAACATGAGGGTCACTGTCTGTTCCGCTGTGGAAGCGATCGAGTCGCGCGTGGGAGCGTTCGTGACGGTAATGCCCCGCGCGGCAGCCGCCGAAAGGTCGATATTGTCGTAACCGTCGCCGATATCAGCGATGAGTTCGAGGTCGGGGGCCGCCGCAATCACCTCAGCGGTGACCGGGACGTTCACGGCACTGATAAGAACTTTCGTTTCGCCCCCTGCTGAGCCAGTTCCGCCGCGGTCAGATCCGGGCCTGGGGCCTTTTGACGAAACTGAGCTTTCGCATCAGTCAAGATGTTGGTCGCACTGTCGGGCAGCTGCACGGCAACACAAATCATGGTTTTACCTCCACAACCTGGGTTTTCACGATTACGGTCTCCGTGCGCGCCGAAAGTGTGGAGGCCTAATCTTCGTCGCGCTCAGCCCACCAGTCGCGCAGTCGCGCAGTCGCTTCCTCCTCGCTCAGAGGGCCTTCATCCATCCGCACCTGCAACAAATACTTATAGGCCTGCCCCACAACAGGGGAGGGCTTGAGGTCCAGAATCTCCATAATCTGGCTGCCGTCCAAGTCCGGACGGATCGAATCGAGTTCTTCCCGCTCGCGCAGCTGCGCAATCCGGTCCTCTAAATCGTCATAGGCTGCTCGCAAGAAATTCGCCTTGCGTCGATTTCGCGTCGTGCAGTCAGCCCGCGTCAGCCGGTGCAATCGTTCCAGCTGGTCGCCGGCGTCAGTCACATAACGCCGCACCGCAGAGTCAGTCCACGACTGCTCCCCATAACCGTGGAATCGCAAATGCTGTGCCACCAGATGCGTCACGGCCTCAGTGGTGGCCTTATCGAAACGGAGGGCACGCATCCGCTTCCGAGTAATTTTGGCACCCACAATTTCGTGATGGAGGAACGACACTTTCCCGTTCCCCTCAAAACGTCGCGTGGCCGGTTTCCCAATATCGTGCATAAGAGCCGCAAAACGCAAAATGAAATCAGGCCCCGGCACAGCTTCGCCCTCCAAAGCGATCGCCTGATCGAGGACGGTCAGAGTGTGCTCATAAATATCTTTGTGTCGGCCGTGTTCATCCGTGGTTTCAACCAGTTCGCGCAATTCCGGGATCACATAGTCAGCGGTCCCTGTGTGCACCATCAATTCGATGCCGCGACGCGGGAAGGGGCTGATCATGAGTCGTTCCAGTTCCGCCCGGATCCTTTCGGGGGAGACAATTTCCAGGCGCGGCGCCAAATCAGCCATGGCGTGCATGACGTCCTCGTCAACATCAATGCCCAGTTGAGCCGCAAACCTGGCTGCACGCATGATCCGCAGCGGGTCGTCCTCGAAAGACTGGTGGGGGGAGACCGGCGTGCGCAGACGCCCCTGGGCCAGGTCCTCCAAACCATCGAAGGGGTCAACAAGAACCATCATGGGCAGGCGCATGGCAACTGCGTTTACCGTGAAATCGCGCCGGCTCAGATCGCCTTCTAGATTGTCGCCGTATTCGACCTGTGGTTTCCGTGAAGCGGAGTCGTACGTCTCTGTGCGGTAGGTGGTAATTTCGACCACCACGTTTCCATTGCGGCCCGCTATCGTCCCAAAATCGCGACCAACGTCCCAAGTGGTGTCCCCCCACTTCTCCAAGAGCTTTTCGGTTTCTTCGGGACGCGCCGACGTCGCCAAATCAAAATCGTGGGGAACCACACCTAAAAAAGCGTCTCGAACCGGGCCGCCGACCAGAGCTAATTCGTGACCGGCCGCTTGGAACCTGTCCGCCAAATCCAACAAAACTGGCGGAAGTTGCGCAAAAGTTCGCCGTGCATTGACCAGCATCTCCGGAATATTTCCGGCGCCAACTAGTTGCAAACCGGTCGCCGTGGACGGAGCCTGCTGAGCATTAACATCGTGGCCTTGGCCACCATTCACCTTATTCATCACCTCTAGATTGCCATGGGCGAACAGTTATTCGCACTGTTGCCCGCGTGTTCGACCTAAGCTGTGAGTATGTCCACCGATGACCGCGCCGCTAATCGTGGGGTGCCGCAGCCGCCTCCACGGCGATTAGTGGCGCCACAATGGGGTCGTCGGCCCGAAACTTACCTGCCATCCGTCAAGGAAACGTCCGCGGGAGGTATCTGCGTTCGCGTTTCCCACGGGGTTCCCTATGTGGCTCTAATTATGCGACGCAACCGCTATGGCGAACAGGAGTGGTGCCTTCCTAAAGGTCACATCGAAATGGGCGAATCTGCGGTCGAGGCCGCGCTGCGCGAGGTGGAAGAAGAAACCGGTGTGCGAGGACGACCGATCCAGCACCTGACAACGATCGACTACTGGTTCACCGGCCCGCGTACACGGATCCATAAAACGGTGCACCATTTTCTCTTCGAGTACGTCGACGGCCAGATCACCATTGAGAAGGATCCCGACCACGAAGCTGAGGACGCCGCTTGGGTCAGGCTCACTGACGCGCTAACCCAACTTGCGTATCCGAACGAACGGCAAGTGGCGCGCATCGCTCACAAACTGCTTTACCCGGAGCACTAATGCGGAAATTTTGGTTAGCGACAGTGTGTGCTTGGGCGATGATCCTTGGAGTTCTCGTTCCCGGTGCCCACGCTGAGAACCCGGCGGCGCCGGCAGATCCCCTGGAAATTACCGACTTGAACCCGGAAGTATTCTCAGGCGACCAAGACATCACTTTCACCGCGCGACTGAATGATCCTAGTTTCCTCTCCGCGCACCGCGAGGAGAACTGGATCGTCCAGACCTACCTACAACCCACCCCATTGGGGACGGTTCCTCAAACGGAAGAGTTCCTCGAGGGCAAAGGTTTTACCGGGTGGCGCGTCGACTTGACGGTCATCCCGGCCGAAGAAATCCGGCACGATTTGACGGACTCATCGGTCGATATCACCGTCACGATTCCCGCCGCCCAGCTTCCTGCCATCAACTCAGATACTGCGGGAACTCGCGGCCTCACCTTGCGTCTGACCGCTGGCAACTCCAGTTTAGAAACCCGTTCGTTGCTTCTCTATGAGCCAGTGGAGACTCCCCCCGTCACGGCCATCAACGTCTTAGCCTTCGATCTTTCGGCAACCGCTTCAGATCCAGAAACCGGTCGCGCCTTAGCGGGTCAAGCCGAACGCCTGATGCAGATCGACGGAGTTTCCCTGGCTGTGACGCCTGAAGCCATAGCGGTCGTGGACGAACCCAAGGCCGCCGGCGCGCAATCGCAAATGTCGGGAGAGAAAGCCGACGGGACCGACTGGCAGGCTCAGCATCGTGACGCTTTGTTGAGTTCTGGGACCAACCTTGTCGTCCTCGCTGAAGAAAATGCCGATATTTCTGCTCTGGCATCAAGCGATCTGCTGCGCCTCTTGCGGGCGGCAACGGATTCGCGACACCTACTTCCCGGGACCGTCACGCAAACCAATGGAACCCGGATTCTGACCGACTACGTTGTGGCCAGTAAAGACGGCTTCACGCGAACCGCCCTCCATCAGCTCCCCGCAGAGAATATTGTTGCCCCCGCAAATTGGGGACTGGGCGGAGAACAGGTTTCAGCTATAACCCCAACCAGTCGCCGGCTGATCGACCCTGATACCGGCCTGCTCGTTACCGATGTTGATGGTGAACAGTCTGTTGCCACTGCGAATGTGCTCTCGGGTTGGGAGGTCGGAAACATGCTGCTGAACCGGCCGGTGGGCTCCGCAAAGAGCGAGTTACTCCTGCGGCAACAGCTGCGCACCGCGGCGCTGTCCGTGGGGCAAGAGGACCCCGAGGACAAACGATATCTATCGACAACCTTGAATGTTTCACGTGAAACAGTCTCGCCGGCTCTGACCGAAAGGGTCCAGGCACTCCTGCAAACGCCCGGAATTGAGCCGGTCAGCATCAGCAGACTATCCGCTTCGGTGGCGTCGGTAGTAAATGTATCTCAGGTTCCCAACGCCCGCACCGGTGAGAGTACCGAACTGGGACGCTATCGCAACGCCCTTGACCCCCTCAATGCAGCGTGGACGACAGCCGAAGCCATGGCAACTTCCACTCCCGCTGGGTCCGAGCTTCTGGCTGTGCCCCGGAATGCTGTTCTAGCAGCCACTGCTGCGGACCTCACCGCCTCAGTCCGAAAAAACCGCGTTGACACCGCCCTCGCTGAGCTCGAACCGATTAACAATGCGATCACCGTTTCGCCAATGGGAACCGTGAATATCGTCAACAGCACGGCGAACTTTCGCGTTACCGTTCAAAACAGCCTGGATGAACCGGTCGGAGTCAGAATCAACTTGAATCCGTCAAATCCGAAGCTGCAAGCCCCGGAGTCGTCCTCCGCTACCGTTCCTGCCCAGGGGTCCACAGATATCCTTGTCCCCGTCCGCGCAGTCGCATCCGGGGACGTCACAGTCCGGATCATCGCGTCCACAGCTTCGGGAACCGTGATCGACTCCAAACAACAAGTTGCCGTCAGACTGCGAGCGAACTGGGAAGATCGCGCTACGATGGCAGTGGGCGCTGCTCTTATTTTGCTTTTCGGATTCGGAATCGTTCGAACAGTCCGTCGGGGGCGGCGCCCGGTAGTAGCCACCGGAAAGCCGGGGTCACGTAACACAGATTCCGCAACACCAGCAGGGGGGACAGGATGACTACTGCAGTACCGTCCGGAAAGAACCAACCGCTACAACCGCGACAAAACTCGCTGGCTCGCTCCTCCCTGGTGATGGCCGCGGGAACTCTCACTTCCCGCCTTCTCGGATTTGTCCGTAACGCCTTATTGATTGCCGCGATCGGCGTGGGGCTCGGTGCCGCAGACGCTTTCCAAGCTGCTAATAGCCTCCCCAACAGCGTGTATAACCTCCTCGCCGCCGGCGTTTTCAATGCGGTCCTGATTCCGCAGATTGTCCGGGCCCTCAAGAAAAAGGGCGGTATTGTCTATGTGAACCGGCTGATCACGGCCGCCGCGACGATCCTCTTCAGCATCACCGTGGTCGCCATGGTCGGTGCGCCCATTCTGATCTCGGTCACTTCCAGTGGTTTCCCTCCCGAAGTGCGGAGCCTGGCGATTACCTTCGCTATTTGGTGTCTCCCGCAGATTTTCTTCTACGGGCTCTATAACCTCTGGGGTGAGGTCCTCAACGCAAGAGGCATGTTCGGGCCCTACATGTGGGCGCCAGTCGTCAACAATATCGTCGCAATCGCTGGCCTGGGGTACTTCATTTACCTCTGGGGGCCTTCACAAGACGTCTTTCCTGCGGAGAGTTTCACTGGTCAACAAATGTGGGTTTTGGCCGGGACTGCAACTCTCGGCGTCGTCTTGCAGGCATTCTCGCTGCTGTGGCCGCTGTCTAAATCAGGTGTGAAGCTCCGACCCGACTTCAATTTCCGTGGCACTAACTTCGGATCTGCGTCCAAAGTAGCGTTCTGGACGTTCATGACGCTGCTGGTTAGTCAGCTCGGAGTTCTTTCGACAACAAATATTGCTTCCCAGGCAGTGTCTTGGGGCGCCCAAAATGGCGAACTGGTGGCGAGCCTCCCGGCGTATAACACCGCATTCATGATCTATATGGTGCCGCAATCGCTAATTTCCGTGACCTTGGCGACCGCGGTTTTTACCCGTCTGGCATTGAACGTTTCCGATGGGAACTTCAAAGCCGTCGCGTATAACTACCACACAGCACTGCGCATGATCATGCTCCTCACCATGGTGTCAGCGGCAGTAATCATTGCGGCAGCTGTTCCCATCATGCAGATGGTCATGCCGACTTTCACAGGCGTCGAAGCCAGCCTCTACGCCAATGTTTTGATCGCACTCATGCTGGGTGTGCCCTCAACCGGTATCGTCCTCATCTCACAACGCGTCTTTTACGCCTTCGAGAATGCGCGGCCCGTCTTCCTCATGGGCCTGATTCCCACGGCGCTACAGCTAATTATCGGGTGGAGTATTTTCTTCCTTGCCGAGCCACAATGGTGGACGGTTGGCGCTGCAGCAGCAGAAACTGCCTGCCGTGTCCTGCAGGGGTTCATCGCGATTTTCTGGGTCGCCCACTTCGTACGCACAATCAATGCCGGCCGAATGATCGCCTACTACATCACGTACCTGATCTCTTTTGGGATCTCTGCGTTCGCAGGCTGGCTCGTTCTTCGTATTGTTTCACCAATCTCGTCGAGCCCATCAGTTTCAGGTCGTTTCACCGACTCCCTGTGGAAAACAATCCTCACAGGATTCGTGGTCGTGGTTGTCTATTTCGGTGTCTTACGTCTACTTGACCCGAAGGGCTTTGGGCTGTTGAAGGACTTCGTCGCTGCAAGGCTACCCAGCAAGTTCCGCCGCACCGGTGACGAACCAGCAGTCGTAGATTCGGCTACTGCCGCTGCGATTGCCGCTGAAGAGGCCAAGGCCGCAAACTTGGGACCCGGCGAAGAACTAACCAGCCAACTGCCCCTTTCCGAGATTTGGGCAATGCGACTGGCCGACGAACAACCGGAGATGCACGGACATCCAACTCACCGGGACGAAGACTCAACGATGTCCCCCGACGATGACTCGGCTAGAGATTCGGAAACTGAGAATCGCCTCGCAATCGATTCGCTGTCCCGCTCCGCCAGCTCTCCCCTATCGTTCTCCGACCCCACACCAACTGGGCAAATCCCAATTTTCGGTACAGCAGCTGGTGTTGCCGGAGCAACGCCGGTCGGATTACCTGATTTTGCCGACCTGGTGAGCGGGAAGTCAGACCCGTGGTCCTCTAAAGTAGAGACACCAATCTCCGGCAACTTTCCCCTCGAAAATAGTAACGCGGCCAAAAATGAAGGCGTGATTCCCGTGGACCAACAACAACTGTCCTCCACCAATCCAAATTCGCCGTCCCAACAACCGCAATCCCCGCAGGTATCGGCGGCCAATACAACTCAAAGCCGCTCTTGGACTGTCCCCGCTGCAACGCGTACCGGTAGTTCCGACCAGGGCACGCCACCAGCCAGCCCACCTCAGGTTCCCGGCGGCAAGCCACGCCGCTTCGACCCGATGCTCCCAACAATCGTCATTGCGATTATTTTAGTGATCCTTGGTCTGTTCTATGCAATATCGGTCCTGAAGGGGCCAGCCACTCACGATGGAGGCGCACCGGGAGCAGGGCTTCAATCACAGTCATCAGACCAGTCTGGCCAGTCTTCCGGCGAAACACCCAAAGAACCAGACGCCCCTGCGACAACGCCACCCACAACGGTTACACCAGTTATCGCCGAGATTGAGATTTTCTCGTGGAGCGACGACGGTAAAGATCACCCAGAGTTAACCAGCGCGCTCACCGATGGGGATCCTGGCACCTACTGGTACACGCGGTACTATGACTGGAATCAGTTCACCGAAGAATCGGTCATTTCAATCCTGGTGAACTTGCAGGAAGAAGCCGTCGTTGACACTATCAACCTCAACGTGATTGGGTCAGGTGGCGAAATCACAATCCGCGATGTCACGGATGGCAACCCGCGTCAGGGAACCATCTTGGCAACGGCGACGCTGAACGGTGACACCGTAATCAAACTTTCACAACCCACCAAACTGTCGGCGTTGGGGATCAACTTTGTTTCGCTCCCCACCGACGACGAAGGGCTGAACCGCGCCAAAGTAACCGGTATCTCGATCGATTGACCACAACCTAATACGATTGAAAATAAAGTTAGGAAATAAAGAATGACTGATTCAGTCCACGATGTAGTTATCGTCGGCTCTGGCCCCGCTGGCTACACCGCAGCGATCTACGCCGCTCGAGCGGGCTTCAATCCGATCGTCGTTGCCGGTGCAGTAACTGGTGGTGGTGCCCTCATGAACACCACTGACGTAGAGAACTTTCCCGGATTCCCCGAAGGGATCCTCGGCCCCGACCTGATGCAGAATTTCCAAGTTCAGGCCGAGAAGTTCGGGGCGAAAGTAATATTTGAAGATGCCAGCAAGTTGGAGCTCGAGGGCCAGACCAAACGCGTCCACATCGATGGTGCTGTTCTGAGTGCCAAGTCAGTGATCCTAGCTACCGGTTCTGAGTACCGGAGTCTAGGAATTCCGGGAGAAGAACAACTTCAGGGTCGAGGGGTATCCTCCTGTGCAACGTGTGATGGCTTCTTCTTCCGGGACCAGCATTTAGCGGTAATCGGAGGTGGTGACTCAGCAATCGAGGAGGCTTTATTCCTTACGCGTTTCGCCAGCAAAGTTACAATCGTGCATCGTCGCGATCAGCTGCGCGCCTCGAAGGTAATGCAGGACCGCGCCTTTGCCAATCCGAAGATCGAGTTCGTTTGGGATTCCGTTCCTGTGGAGATCAGCGGCGAAACTGGCGTCACCGGGGTAACCCTTCGCAACACTAAGACGGATGAAACTTCGGTCCTTCCGGTGACTGGCGTCTTCGTAGCTATTGGGCATATCCCCCGCACCGAGCTGGTCAAAGACCAGGTG
>CAYFQJ010000014.1:11300-15694 GCA_964345205.1 uncultured Actinomyces sp.
CGGAGGGCTACATCATTGTCGATGAGCCAACCACTGCGACATCCTTGTCGGGCGTATTTGCATGCCGGGATGTTGTCGACCATACCTACCGGCAGGCGATCACCGCAGCTGGGACCGGTTGTAGAGCAGCTCTTGACTCTGGACGCTTCCTAGAAGATCAAGCAGCCGAAGCCAAATAGTATCGTCAGTAAACCATTTGGGAGGTACCAGATTGCTCTGGTATCTCCCTTAATTTTAGCTAACGTGAAAGACTGCGCCGCGAGCTTCGTTGCGCCAGGGCGAAAGCCTGTCGCTCCAGTCAGCACGGTGCTTAACAGGGAGTCATAGTGCTAGCTGGATAAGCCTTTTGTCGGAGAATCCCAGTGCGCTCGATGACCAAATACTGGCCACCGCGTCGCCATTCCTTTTACTGTCTCTGGGTGAAGCGTCCAGTTTGGGAGCCGAGACACAAAAAGGCCGGAATGTTTCACGTGAAACATTCCGGCCGATGAAGGAAAATCAAAACGCCTTGCCAATCAGATCAGCGATCCGGCGCAGATCATCTTCATCCGCAAAGTCAATCACGATCCGCCCTTTATTGGCGCCCTCTCGGATCGTCACGTTAGTATCAAGCAGCTCAGAGAACTGGCTTCCCACAGACAGCGCGAATACCGACGGTTCCCGTCGAACTGGCGTCACAGCGACATCACTTGGATCTGTCTTAATTCGACGCACTATTTCTTCAGTGGCGCGAACTGAGAGACCTTCCTCAATTATCCTCTGTCCGACCTTTTCCATATCGTCAGGTGAGTCTAGGGATAAAAGAGATCTGGCGTGGCCGGCACTCAAGGTGCCAGCGGACACATGCTGTTGAATCGCCACGGGCAGGCGGAGCAGACGTAGAGTATTGGCGATCTGTGATCGAGACCTAGCAATGCGAGTGGCCAATGTTTCCTGAGTACAACCAAAATCTTCGAGAAGTTGTGCGTAAGCCGCCGCCTCTTCCAGTGGGTTCAGCTGTACTCGGTGAAGGTTTTCAAGAAGGGCGTCGCGCAACAAATCATCGTCATTCGTTTCACGGACGATTGCTGGAACCTCAAGAAGGCCAGCCAGTTCTGCCGCCCGCAGCCGCCTTTCTCCCATGATTAGTTCGTAGCGCGCCTCAGGATTCTCGGCCAAGGCAGCAATCACTTCAGGTGAGTCGGTATCAGTACCGCCAATCGGCCGTACCACGATAGGCTGCAAGAACCCAACTTCCTTGAGCGAGTCCGCCAACTCCTCCAACTCAATAGCTTGGAATACCTGGCGTGGCTGTCGCGGGTTAGGAATTATGGTGGCCGTGGGGAGGAGCCCAAACGTCGCGCCGGGAACAGTCACCAACCCAGACTGAGGTTCTTTTGTTTCACGTGAAACATTCGAACGTGTTTTTCCAGAGCCAATTGTTTCACGTGAAACAACTTTCTTCTCTGTCCCCTGATCTCGAGGATTAAGCAGGTCTCGCGCAGAACCTCCCCGTACACGGGACCCCCTGTTGGAGCTGTCCTGACGCAAATCCGGGACCAATAGATCCATGGGGTTGCCCCGGGATTCAACATCCTCAACCTGAGCCGTGGGAATTAAGGAACCCAGGCCGCGACCTAACCCAGTCCGCCTGGCTGCCGACTTTTTAACTTGTTCAGATTTTCGGGGAGAGCTCACGCTTGCTGGCCTTTCGTTAAACGGGTCATGTATTCCAGGGCCGCCGTGCGATATGCGACAGTCCCACTTCCTCGTGGGTCATACGTCAATACTGTTTGTCCATGGCTCGGGGCCTCAGAGATTCGTACTGATCGTGGGATTTCCGTGTCTAGAACGTCTTCTGGGAAGTGAAGGCGGACCTCATCCGCAACCTGTTGTGACAGGTTTGTCCGCCTATCCACCATCGTCAACAGAATAGCGCCGATCTTTAGCCGTGGATTCAACACGGAACGCATGCGTTCAATGGTGTTCCAGAGCTGTGACAGTCCCTCTAGCGCATAGTATTCCGTCTGGATCGGAATCAATACCTCATCAGATGCCGTGAACGCATTGATCGGAATCAGACCTAGCGATGGAGGACAGTCGATGATGATGAGATCCACATCCGGATCAGTCGCCAGATAATCCTTGATCGCGTTGTCAAGAACGAACTCCCGACCTTCCTGAGCAACAAGATCAATTTCGGCGCCCGACAGGTCGATGGTCGATGGGCACACCAGAAGCCCATCAATCTCTGGAGCGTCAACTATGGCATCTTCCAACGGAACGTTATCGATAACCACGTCGTAGGTGGTTACATCACGATCCTCGTAAAGAATACCCAACGCTGAGGAGGCATTTCCTTGGGCATCGGCATCAATTACCAAGACCCGTAGTCCACCGAGTGCGCAGGCAGCCGCCAAGTTGACGGCGCTGGTCGTCTTTCCAACACCACCTTTTTGGTTGCTAACTGTGACAACTGTTGTCCTAGAAGGCTTCGGGAACTTCTTGCCGTCTAGTTCCCGCAGCTGTTTCCTGTTTTCAGACAGCGCATCAGCTGTGGGCGTCTGGGAGAAATTGGGGTTTGTCACGGCACCACCTTTCGTACTTGCCCAGTGTACCTGGCAGCAACCTAGTGTGGGCGGAGTTCACATGATCTATGAATACGGCATCGTTACTCAGTGAGGAATGCGCTGGCACTCAACAACAAAAGTAGTTTCGCCATCCATTACAGACACTACTTCATGTACGGAAGCTTCAAGACGATACCGCTTGAGTTCTTTGGTTGCCTTCTCGATTTCCTCATAGGCACGCTGTCCCTTCAAGGCCAAGAGACGGCCGTTCGGGGCAATAAGTTTGGAAGAAATGCGAATGAGCTTATCCAAAGAAGCGACTGCGCGTGCTGTAACTACATCGGCTCTGACTGAACGTCCGAGATCTTCGGAACGAGCATTAATGATCTCTACGTTATCTAACCCCAGCTCATCGACAACTTCTGCCAGCCATTCGCAACGGCGTTCCATCGCCTCGACCAGAATCACGGAAAGATCTGGTCGGCTCGCGGCAATCACGATTCCCGGAAGCCCCGCGCCTGAACCGATATCAAGCACACTACCTTTTTCAGGTAGATACGGGAGCAAAGCCGCACAGTTAACGATGTGGCGCGACCAGATCCGCGGCAACTCTCGCGGGCCGATAAGCCCTCGAACCTCACCCTCAGACTCTAACTTATCCGCAAAGATCTGTACGGCGCCGAAGCTGGTTCCAAAAAGGTCTTTTACCAGTTCAGAGGGTGTTTCGAGGAAATTTCCCGCAGTCTCCATTGATGCTATTCGCTATCTTCTTCACTGTCATCGGCTGGCAGAACCTCAACGTACCGGTTTGGTTCTACCCCGGCGGATTCGGAGCGTAGTCCGGCCTCGGCAATAACGTCGTGGCAGACCTTGCGCTCGAACGGGTTCATCGGCTCGAGTTTCACTGCTTCGCCGTGGGTCTTGACGCGCGTAATCGCCTCCTGG
This sequence comes from uncultured Actinomyces sp., assembly GCA_964345205.1. Taxonomy (GTDB): domain Bacteria; phylum Actinomycetota; class Actinomycetes; order Actinomycetales; family Actinomycetaceae; genus Scrofimicrobium. Next base: position 14,795 of record CAYFQJ010000014.1, read on the forward strand.
GCAATATCGCGCAGTTCTAGCTTGCGATCGGCACGGAACTCGGCGATGTCCAGCATCAGACGCGACCTCTGCCCGGTGTGCGCCTGCACGGCAAGTCGTGTCAATTCCTGAATCGCGTCAAGAACTTCCCCATCGTCGCCGACGAGTCGTTCTAGACTGTCATCGTCTTCGTCTCCAACGATCGCGATCGAGGCTCGATCATTCTCGACGTCGATTTCGATATCGCCACCGAAATCAATGATGTCCAGCAGTTCCTCAAGGTAGTCAGCGGCGTAGTCGCCCTCTTCTTCCAGGTTGCGAATCTGCTCATCGCGTTTTTCGTCGCTCATAGTCTTTGTGTCCATTCCGTAGCTAAGAGGCTATTGTGCCCTATTTGTCAGAGTTACCACGTTTGTTGTTACGCCGCTGGGCAGCACGACGTTCCTGGCGGCGCCGTTCAATTTCTTCAGGAGTGAGATTTGCGCCCGGCTTGGATTTCCTCTGTTGTTCGCGACGTCGCGCGCGTTCCTGGGCTTTTTCTTCCTGTTCCAACTGTTCCTGACTCTTCTGAGAACGGTCGATGCGTTCCTGACGACTCAATTTCCGAGGCTGGCGTGATTGACGTGATCGAGCATCGTCGTCCGATCGGTGCGCCTGTTCCAGGCCACTGAGCCACTGCTTATCCGGAAGAGTCTTCCAGTCGCCGTCAGCCAGACCACGCATGACACTAATCCGCTTTGCGGCGTCCCAACTCTCGGGGAAGTTCGTGTCCACGTGCAAAGACTTGGCGCGATCTCCCAGTTTATCTGCCTGGGCTTCCCGGTAAACCTCCAGCGCACACTCGGCTGCTCCCTCTGCAGTGAGTGTCTCTAGACCTTCGTCGTACGCGACAAAGGCCTGGTCCGCCCATGTTTGGTAGCG
>CAYFQJ010000015.1:0-2167 GCA_964345205.1 uncultured Actinomyces sp.
GGTGAAAATGGTGTTCACCAGGCCGGTGTCAGGTTCGAACCAGTGCGCCTCTTGATCTTCGAGGGCGTACCGCAGCAGCTCGATCGCTCCGGGACGGTTCGCGACAGTCGCCGCCGCGGCCGCCAAAATCATGAAAGCGTGGGCGTACTGCCACTTGCGGTCGCCGTCCTCGCCCCAGGGAACCCCGCGCCCCTCAGCGTCAGGTTCGTGTTCGATCGACGTGAACCAACCACCGTACTGCTGGTCGTAAAAATATTTCTGCATGCTGCGAACACCGTGATCGCAGTACCGCCGGGAACCGGGGATTCCCATCAGTACCCCGAGCGAATACACGTACGTCATCCGCGCGGTGATCGCCAAGTCTACGGGCCGCTCCAGATCGACTTCTCGATCCTCGTTGAAGTACCCGAAACCTGTTTTCGTCATCGCAGCCGAACCGTGCATTAGCAGTTCGCGCATCTGCATCGACAGCCAACGGCTGTGCTCTACTGAGTCTAACCACCCCATTGTGACCATCCCTTCTCTGGTTCCAGCATAACGCGAATCGCATCACAATGACCGGTGAGTGGGATTTTTTGCGGTCCCGGGACGAGGGCGCCTGCAAACGTGCAGGCCGCGGTCCCCGAAGGTAGTCAGCGCAGTTCTGTGAGCCCTCCCAAATAGGGTTGGAGGGCGGCCGGTACCACGACGGAACCGTCCGGTCGCTGATGGTTTTCCAACAGTGCCACCAACCAGCGCGTTGTTGCCAGGGTGCCGTTGAGCGTTGCGACGGCCCCACCGCGCTGCCTAATTTGGAGGCGACGCGACTGGAACGTCGTGCAGTTCGAGGTCGAGGTAACTTCCATCCACCGGTCCTGCGTGGGCAACCACGCTTCACAGTCAAACTTCCGGGCCGCTGAAGCTCCCAAATCACCGGCGGCGGTGTCGATAACGCGGTAGGGAAGCTCTAACTTATTGAGCATCTCTTCCTCCCAGGCCAGCAGGCGCTGGTGTTCTGCGGCGGCCTCGTCAGGAGCGCAGTACACAAACATTTCGACCTTATTGAACTGGTGGACCCGAATGATGCCCCGAGTATCGCGTCCGGCAGCGCCAGCTTCGCGACGGTAACAGGTCGACCACCCCACGTAACGGAGGGGACCGTCAGACAGGTCAAGGATTTCATCCGCGTGGTAGCCCGCCAGCGCGACCTCTGAGGTGCCCACCAGGTAGAGGTCGTCTGTGGGGAGGTAGTAGATCTCGTCCGAGTGTTCCCCAAGGAACCCGGTGCCGCGCATAATTTCTGGCTTCACCAAAGTGGGGGTCGTCATCATGGTGAAACCGGCGGCGGTCGCCTGATCGATTGCCATGTTGAGCAGTGCCAGTTCCAAGCGTGCCCCGATGCCAGTCAGGTAGTAGAAGCGTGAACCGGAGACTTTCGCCCCGCGTTTCATGTCAACCGCGTTGAGGCCTTCGGCCAGTTCCAAATGGTCTTTCGCGGTGAAGCCCTCACGTTCGAAATCGCGCGGCGTTGGACCTTCGGTGCGCAGCACCACATAGTCGTCCTCGCCACCCGTGGGGACGCCCGGTTCGACCAGGTTCTGTATTTTCCACAGCAGCGCATCGGCGGTGGCGGCGGCCTCATTGGCGGTGGCTTCAGCGGCTTTGACGTCGGCTGCCATTTCCTTCGCGGCGGCGAGCAGCGCGGGACGGTCCGCCGGATCTGCTTTACCGATGGCGCGGGAAGCTTCGTTTTGGGCGGCGCGTAAAGTTTCGAAACTCTGCAGAGCGGAACGGCGAGTTTCGTCGGCGGCAATAATGGCGTCCACCAGTTCAGGGTCCTCACCCCGAGCAAGCTGAGAGTCACGGGCGACCTGGGGGTTCTGGCGTAAATAACGCAAATCAATCATGTGAACATGATATCAACTACGCTTAGATTCATGACCATCCTGCTGCCAATCGTCTTAGCGCTGATCATTATTGGCGTCACTGTCCCCCTCAGCGCCAAAAAGCGGCAGGGCCAGGTGGCTTCCGGTCGGGTGTGGGTGGTCGTGAACCCGACGAAACCCGAGAACTACCAGAGCTTCCGGAAACAGGTGGACGCGATTTGTCGGAACCTGACTGGGAACCCCGCCGAATGGGTTGAAACCACTGTTGAAGACCCGGGGACAGGTCAGGCCGTTTACGCCCC
>CAYFQJ010000015.1:2181-15027 GCA_964345205.1 uncultured Actinomyces sp.
TGGGATGGCGCATACGGGCTGTCCCATGGGGCTGCTGCCAATCGGTACCGGGAACCTGGTGGCGCGGAACTTGAATATGCCGCTCGACTTGAAACCAGCGGTCGAGGTCGCGATTACCGGAACAACACGGCCAATTGACCTGTCGTGGATGCGGGTCGAGGACGTGGCGCTCCCCTCGGAACTTCCACCGGAGGGGAGCCTGGTGCGCCGGGCCCGACTGCAGCACAACTTGCCATACCCGACCGAAGTGGAGCTGCCGGACCCGACCGAGTACGCATACCTGGTGATCGCGGGGATCGGTTTCGATGGGGAAACGATGGCCAACACCAGCCCGGAACTGAAGAAGCGGGTGGGGTGGTCCGCGTATGTTCTCACCGCTTTGAAGTCGCTGAATATTGACAGAATGAAAGCTACACTCACCATTCCGCCCAGTAACGTAGAGGCGCGACCTCACCGCTGGCAGAAGGCGGTGCCACGTCGAGTTCGGGACCGGATTACCCGCAGCCAAACCATTGGTGAGGTGACGCGACACCAGAATGAAACCGCCGATGAGGACGGAACACAGATGTCGTCGTTCCGGGCTCGCACTGTGCTTTTCGCGAACTGTGGAACGTTGCCTTTCGTAGTTCTCGCACCCGAAGCGCGTATCGACGACGGCGCTCTTGACATTATTGCGATTGACACCCAAGCGGGACTGGTGGGTTGGTTGAACTTAGCGGTGAAAGTTTACGGGCAGAGTTTAGGGTTGCCCGCTTTCAATACGCGACACGACCTGGGACAGATCGCTTTCAACCAGGTTCCACATGCCCGGCTGGACACCAACGTTCCCTACCCGGTTCAGGTTGACGGCGACCACATCGGGACGGCGCGCACAGTCATCGCCCGCAATGACCACCACGCACTGTTGATGCGGGTGAAATAGTCGCTCTCGGCCCGCCGTTTAGTTACCGAGAATACTTGCCACCCATTCGCGCCCGGCGGCGAAAGCCTCATCGCTGGTGCCGACCTCGACCTGGTTCTGCACCCCATCGACCCGCGGGTACGAACCGAGGAACAGGACGCCACTGTTTGTCCGATGCAGTCCGACCAGGGCCGCCTGGACCCGTTCTTCACTCACATGCCCGGCAATGTCGATCGAGAAAGCGTAGGAACCTAAACGGTCCCCCACCGGTCGGGACTCAATTCGCGAAAGGTTCACACCCCGCACGCTGAACTGTTCCAGCATCGTCAACAAGCCGCCCACACGGTCCGAGTCAATCTGCACTTGAATCGTCGTCTTATCGGCACCGGTCGGGGCGGGCAATTCACCGGGGCGCGACACCATCACGAAGCGAGTGACAGCATCCGGGTTATCAGCAACCCCCGAAAACAGCGGCGTCACGCCATAGTGTTCAACGGAAACTAGGTTGCACAAAGCGGCCTGGAACGGGATTTCTTCGCCCTCGCCAGAACCCAACATCTCGGCAGCGGCGGCAGTTGAGGCCGTCGGCACGTGAACGGCACCGGGGAAATTAGTTTCCACCCAGTTGCGGCACTGGGCCCAGGCGTGCGGGTGGGTACCGATCGCCGTGATCTCCTCGGCGGTAGTCCCGGGGGCGACCGCCAGCACAAAACTGATGTCGACCAGCATCTCGGCCACGATCACCAGCGGCTCCCCGGCAGCCAGGCTGTCGATGGTGGCGTTCACTCCGCCCTCGATCGAGTTCTCAATCGGCACGACGGCGCGGTCGGCACGACCTGTGCGAACCATTTCAAAAGCGTGCCCCACAGAGGTCACCGGGATCAGTTGTGCCCCGGCCGGTGCCACCTGGCGGACGGCCTGTTCGGTGAAGGTTCCCGCCGGACCCAGAAATGCAATTGAAGTCATTTGTCTCTCCTAGTCGCAAGCGGTAATCAGGTAAACGCGGGCCGTGTCGCCCTCAGCAATCAGTTCGAAACCCTCGCTGGTGTCAACGTTGTACAGTCCCGGTGTGCGTTTGGAACGAGGATAACCGTAGTAGGCACCGTCAACATCCTGATAGTAGTGGGTTATGCCTTCAGTTTGCAGCGCTTCACAAACCCGCGGGTTGGTGAGGATCGTATTGAACTGGTTCACCAGGATTACCTGTTCGGGTGATTGGCGGTTGCCCAGATTCAGTTGCGGCAGGTACGCGCGGTGGTCACCCAGAGCTTGAACGTAGGCGGCGCCGGCCTGCGGATCACCCAGGACCAGAGCGTCCTCGGGCAGGAGGTCGCGCAGTTCGTAAAGCATTGCCAGTTCACCGGTGGTCGCCATCCCTGGTTTCCCAAGGTTATCGCCGTCGTACACCGACTTTGCCTGCGCCAAACGGGTGGGGAAAGCCGCGCCCATACTTGCCACGAGGACACCCACAGTGAGGACGACCCCGGAAGCCCGTACATAGGGTGCTAGTCGAACTGCGAGCCACGACAGGCCGAGGGCGATCAACGGGACCATCGCCAAAGTTTCGGGAGCCATGATGCGCCGGGAATCCAAATACCACGGGGCGGTCACGAACGACCGGAACGCCGAATTGGGCGCGAACGTCATGAAGGTGATGAACGCGAAACAGAGGAAAGAAAAGACCGGCCAGCGTCGCAGACCAGGAACCGTGAAGGCGGCAAAAATGCCGACTCCCATGAGGAGCAGAATTATCGCCAACCAAACCTGCAGGTCGACGCCGTTACCGTACGGAGGTGAAGGCAGGAAGAACCGCAAGGACGCGACGCCGTAGTCAATTCCGGAGCGGGGGTAATTACCCATGTTCCGCACTTCGGGGGTCATCATGGCCCAGTAGACCACCAGCACGGCAGCTGCCGCCAGCGCCGCCGCCCCAATATAGGTGCGGTTACGAGCCAGTTTCCACAGTCCGGCCACGAATGGGGCGGCCAGCAGCAGCACCAGGTTGAAAGCCAGTGTCATGTGCGTCATGAGCCCACCGATCAGACCGAAACCGAGGACGGCCAACCAGAGGACAATGATCCCCCAGGAACTCTTCGTTTGAAGGCTGGGTTGAAGGCTGGGGGTCGGGGGGATTTCTTCGACCGTGGTGTCGGTGGCCGTTGCGTCGGGCTCGGTTACTGCGACATCCGGAGCAGGGGCAAGGGCGCGACGGCTGCGCCGAGTCCCGAGGATTTCGGTCTCCAGCAGTTTTCGTCCCAAGAGAATCGCCAGCGCCGCCAGGCCCGGCATGAGCGCCACCGAAGCCGCATTGGGCCACTGGCTCCAGGCGTTGAGAGCATCCCCGGGCATGCTGAGCATTCCACCGGCAATGATCGGAGCGAACAGTGCGGCGCGTGGGAAAAGAACTTTGGTGTAGACACCGGCCCCCACCACCCAGAGCAGCGTCAGCGCGAAAGTTGAAGCATTCGCCGCCAGGACCACCGTGAGGCGAGTGGCGAAAAGGGCCGTGTAAATGTGCCAACCGAGCGGGTAGCTGGTCCCCGCGATCAGGTAGTTATCGGGCAGGGCGCTGCCGTACTTACCGCTGCCGATATCGGTGATCGACCAGACCGCGTTCATGTGGACGGTGGGGTCCCACTGCTGCACCGGGTTGGTTAGGGGCGCTGCCAGTATCTGCGGCAGCACCGCGAGGAGCCAACCGGCGGCAACAGAGACCCAGAACATTTTCGGGAGGGGTTTGCTGGCGGGACGGGCCTTGCGGAAGTAGAGGATCGCTCCGCTCAGTCCCACGACGAAGAGGACGGGGAGGACGCGCACTCCGGACCAAAAGATCCCTAAAGCAAAGTAGATGTAACCGAGCCCGAGCACCAGCGTGATTGTCACTGCGGGTGCCAAGACTGCCGCCACAGCCGAGGGGATGCGGCAGAGTCGTAACCAGAAATAGCTGGTGCCGACCCCGACGACCGCCATGGCGGCCGCCAACAGAATTACGCTAACTACGGTCACGAAGTTTTCTTAGCCCTCTTACTCTTACTCTTGCTCTTCCAATACTCAAAAACAACGGGCAAAACCGAAACCAACACGATGAGAATGATTATTACTGAAAAGTTGTCTTTGACGAAAGGCACGTCACCGAGCAGGGCACCCGCGAGGGTCACTCCCACCCCCCACACCACCGAGCCGAGGGGGTTGAAGAGGACGAACCGACCATAAGAGAACTTGGCGACCCCCGCAGCTATGGGCACGAAAGTTCGTACGAAGGGGACGAAACGACCGATGACGAGGGCGCGACCACCGTACTTGTCGAAGAACTTTTCGGACTGTTCGATGTATTGGGTTTTCAAGATCCGCGCATCGGGTTTGAAGAGTTTGCGCCCCCACTCACGACCGATGAAGTAACCGGTTTGAGCGCCGACGAAAGCGGCGATCAGGATGACCCCGATGAGCAGCCACAGGTTCAGTCCCAGTTGCACGTGGAGAAGCCCGGCCGCGAAGATGAGTGAGTCCCCCGGGAGGAGGGGGAACAAGATTCCCGATTCGACCAGGACGATGATGGCCACGCCGAGCAGAACCCATGGCCCCATAGATTCAAGGAGCTGATCGGGATGTTTGAACCAGTCGATAAAGTTCACGGCGTTAAGCATGTGGACAGTCTAGATTATTGTGTGCCCCTATTGAGTCACTAGACTATCAATATGGAATCCTCCCCGCGCCTCCCCAAACCTGTCCTGGTCGGGGACCGCCTCCAGGTGCGACTGCGCCGCTCAGAAGATCTCTACGAAGCTTTGGGTTGCCTCGTAGGGATCGCACTGGTGCTGATTTTAGGGGTCTACGCCCACGCAACAACCGTGGGATTCGCCGAGGACGTCCGAATCGTCTTCGGTTCGTTCATCCGCCAAATCTTGCTGCTCCCCGCCAGTTTCCTCGAGGGGATGTTCGTGGTGATCGCACCCGTCGCGATCATCATCGCGCTCCTACGCCGCCGCCAATACCAATCGGTTTTTGAGATGATTCTCACCGGCGCTGCCGCCGCAGTCATCGGTCAGGGAATCACTTCGCTGGTGCCGCTAATGCCCGCCCCCGTCGTCGATTCGCTCATGATCGCCCTTCCCTCCGGCTCAGTCGTCTCCCTAGACGTCGTAATCATCGTGTTGGCCGCCAGCTTCACGGCAGCCGGCGACAGCGCCCAAATCAAATCGCTGCGCTATTCCTGGTGGGGGATCTGGTTCCTGCTGCTCATCGGGGTAATCCGCGGAACGGCCACGATGCCGGGGATGCTCGTCACCGTCCTCTTAGGCCGACTCTTCGGCTGCGTAGCTCGCTGGACTCTTGGTTTCGACGATAAGAGGGCGGGCCCCGCCGAACTGGTGGAGGCCCTGCTACACGTTGGTGTCATACCAACAGTAATCATCCGCGCGGACCTCCCCACCCTGGACCGCCCCCTCGAAATGTGGCAGGTTTCCGAATCGGAAGAACAACCGGATTACGCCTCGGGGCGCACCGACCCACAGCTGCTGGTCGAAGCCTTCGAAGAGCAACCCAAAACTTATGAACTTGCCGTACAAACCAGCTCTTTCGCCGATCGGCACTACCAGGCGTGGGACGAAGAGGGCCACTGCTACGACCTCCACATTTTAGATCCGGGCCGCGCCATCACGGGAACCATCGGCGAAGTCTGGAACAGTTTGCGTCTGCGCGGGATTTCCCGCTGGATCGCCCCCGTCGTCAAGGCCAATGCCGAACGCGCCGTCCTCAACGCGATGACCGCCGCGAAGGCAGGGGTGACCACACCCGCCCCCGAAGGGATCGCCGAGGCCGGAGACTCGATTGCCGTCGTCTGGCAGGCTCCCCCGCCGATGGTTCCCCTGACCGATCCCTCTGATATTCAGATGGAACAGGCCTGGTTGCAGCTGATTGACGCCCACAGCCGCGGAGTGGGGCACCGCAACCTCGACCTGGGGGCACTCACCCTTGACCAGAACGGTCACCTGTGGATTCTCCACTGGGAACAGGGTGAGGTCGCCACTTCGGAGTTGAACCGCAATATTGACCGCGCCCAAATGTTGGCGCTACTGTCGGTGCTATCCACCCGCGAACGGGCCCTCAGAGTTGCCCAAAAATATTTTGATGGCAGCGAACTGGCAGCGATCGCCATGGTGATGCAACCGGCGGTTCTGCCACCTGGGGTTCGGTCACGGCTGAAGCGGACAAAGACCCTGCCCGAGCTGCGGGAAAGTTTGGTTCCGAACACTCCCGCCGCGCAGGTGCGTCCGCTCAAACTGCAACGTTTTGCGCCGCGAACCGTCGTTTTGGCGACGGTCGCGGTTCTCGCTGTCGTCGTCGTTTTCGGTTCGCTCAACTTCGACTCGGTGGTCGCCGCTGTGCGCGACGCGAACCCCCTGTGGATGTTGCTGGCCTTCCTCATGGGAGCGACAGCGTGGGTGGGGGCCGCCATTCCGCTGCGGGCCTTCGCGCCACGGAAGATTTCTCTAATCAACGCAACTCTGGCGCAGATCGCCGCGTCTTTGGCGACTGTGGTCGCACCCGCCGGAGTCGGCCCGGCGGCCCTGAACCTGCGGTTCCTCACGAAGGAAAAGATCAAGATGCCGGCGGCGATCGCCACGGTGACGCTGGTCCAGATTTCGCAGTTCCTCACCTCGGTGGTGCTGCTGCTGACAATCGCGGTGGCCACGGGAACCTCACTCGACTTGGCGATCCCGACTATGACTGTGGTGTGGTCCGTTGCCGCAGTCGCCTCGGTCGCGGCGGGTATCCTCGCGATCGGGAAAGTCCGCAACTGGGTGTGGCGGAAATTAGAACCCTTCTGGAATCAGGCCTACCCGCACCTGGTGTGGGTCATGGCGCACCCGAAAGAACTGGCGATTGCCCTGGGCGGAAACATCCTCGTGAATATGAGTTACATGGGGGCTTTCGCCGCATCGCTTTACGCTTTTGGGTACACGCTCACCCCCATCAGCCTGGTGACGACCTATTTGATTTCGAATACGCTCGGGTCGGTAATTCCGTCCCCCGGCGGTATCGGACCGGTCGAAGTCGCCCTCACCGGTGGGCTAACAACAGCGGGAATCCTCCCGGCGGTAGCCCTTTCGACGGCCGTCCTCTTCCGTCTGGTGACGTTCTATGGGCGGATCCCCTTCGGGTGGCTCGCCATGCACTTTATGCAGCGGCGTAACCTGCTTTAGGGGCGGCCTCAAGGGTCGGCCCCAAGGGGTCAGCGGCGACCTGAACCTTCAATATCGGCGCGGATAACGTGACCGAGGGCGGTCACATCTACGGTTTCGGGGCCGCGAGGGTAGCGGCTGGGGACGTCCTCGCCGATACCTAAGATTTTCACCCACACCGGGATCAGTTCTTCGCAGTACGTGTGGCCGTGGCCTCCCGGTGCGGTTCCCGCCATCGGGAGGTCCCCGATGATCTGCAAGTAGGTGACGATCTGGGTGAAACGCATATTGGGGGACACGTCTAAGCCGGCGCGTTCCACCAACCAGTCGGGCTCGCGGAATGCCAGTTCGGTGTTGTACCAGACGACCGGGTCGGAAGCGTGTTGCGCAAAAACTAGGCGCGGGAAATCCCAAGCGCCGTAGCGACGTCCGTAAATGTCCTGATCTAACTGTTCCGGGTTGTTGACCACTCGCACCTGGCGGCCCGAGCCGAAGACCGGGGCGACCTCGGGACTGCCGCGGTGGCGACCGTCGATTACTTCGGAGAGGACCGGTGACTGGCACGGGGCGCCGACCAGGATAGCGCCGTCGACTTTTGCGATCATGTCGTCGAGGTCGGCGAATGAGTGTTGGGCGGCGTCGGCACCTAAAGATTCGCCACTGATTATCAGCAGCGGCGGATTCGTCATGCCGTCCAGTTCGGCTTTGACTGCCTGGAAAAGGGCGTCGGAGGCGTCGCGGCACACGTCTTGTGAGCCCACAAAAATAGCTGCCGAAAACAGGTAGGAGTACTGCATAGAGACAGTTGCGCAGTCGCCCTGCGTCAGGTATTCCATTGGCTGGACGATCCACTCGTCGACCCAGCCGGAACCGGTAGCGACGCTGATGAGGATGACTTTGCGGTCGAAAGCACCGGTGCGGCGCATTTCGGCGATGACCACTTGGGCCTGTTCGGCGAAGTCCTGACCCTGCAAGCCGACGTAGACGCGGATCGGTTCCTGCGCCGGTGTGCCGGTGACGCTTTCGATTTGGGCTCGGCTGGGGCCGCGCCCCAGGAAGGTTCGTCCCTGAGCGCCGACGGACTGCCAGGTCACCAGGGATTGCTCCGAACCGGAACGTTCCGGCACTGTCGGTTGGTGGACGCCCGAGGCAGTGCGGTCGTTACGTCGCGCCGCCTCACGCGAGAAGTACGCCATGATGACGCGGAAGACCACGCGGTTGGCCAGGAGCAGCACGCTGTAAAAGACGGCTCCGGCGCTGATCAGCCACGCCAAAGGTTCACCGGTCCACTGCGCTAACCAGTGGACAAGGAGGACGTCGAGGCGGGCCAGGAGCATCGCGGCTGCTATGACGGCGACGAAAATAAACGCTGCCATGAGTAACCCCAGCAGGTACTCGCCGACGCGGACCGGCTTCATTTGCACCAGTTCAGCCGCCTGTTGGGACGACTGGTAGAAGCGGAAGATGGAGCGGAGGCACCAGGCGCCGAAGATGATCCAAAAAATCACTGGCACCCAGCGGCCCAGTTCGGGCGCGTAAGTGAGTTTCACCTGGGTGGCGTTCAGAATGACGCCACCGATGTTGGTCAGTAGCCAGCCCGTGGCGTAGCCGGCGGCGACCATCGACCCGGACACCACTCCGTGCCACCACCAGCGACGCGGGAGCAGCGAAGGGGAGACGGAGATGACGTACATGATCATCCCCAGGATGACCCCTAGAAGGTGGATGTGGGACACAGGCCGGATCCTTTGCGAGCTATGACGGTGTCAACTATAGCCGCACCAGCCACAAGTAGGTGAAATATGGCACCGACACTTCGGTTTCGAAGTGGAGAAAATCTTTCAGGTACCAGTGCAGGTTAGCCTGCATTCGCTTGCGTGTGTGCGGGTTAGCTCCCAGGTACGAACTGCGAGTGCGGGCCAGTTCCATTAGCTGCTCAACGGTGAGTAGCTGCTCCCACGGGAAGATTTGGACCGGGTCGGTTGTGAACCCGGGAAGTTTCGGGGGGCGGTCGGGGCGGTGAACATCACCGGAACGCATGATGCGTGAAAGTCGGTGAACCCACGGTTGGGACACGTCGAGCTGGTTGACGAGGACCGCCGCGATCCCGTCCGGCGCGAGGATCCTTTGTGCTTCGGCGCCGCTGGCCACCGGATCGACCCAGTGGAAAGATTGCGCCCAAACGACCAGGTCGATACTTCTATCGGGAAGGGTCGTCGCTTCGGAGGTGCCGTCCACCCAGTGCTGAACTTCGTTTTCGCCTCGCATTTGGGCTGAGGGTTCGACGGCAAAAATGGTGGCTTCGGGGAGGGCGTCCTGCAGTTGCCGCGTCAGGATGCCGGTGCCCGCACCAATATCAGCAACGTTGCGTAACTGGTTGGGTGCGGCTGCCAGGAGTGCTTCAAGTGCGGCCGCCGGGTATTGGGGGCGAACCGCGTCGTAGGACTTCCCCACTTGACGGGCGTCGTAAGGGTTGGGCAGGGGTGACATTCGTATCCAGGCACACAAAACCGCCCCCAACTTCGAAGGCGGAGGGCGGTTTTGGGACTAAATCAGATCTTCTCGATTTCCGAAGCCTGCAGGCCCTTGGGGCTGCGAGTGATTTCGAATTCTACGCGCTGGCCCTCATCGAGGGTGCGGAAGCCATCAGTGTTGATGTTCGAGTAGTGGGCGAAGACATCTTCCGATCCATCATCGGGTGTGATGAAGCCAAAGCCTTTTTCCGAGTTGAACCATTTGACAACGCCAGTGGTCATTGCAGTGTTTCCTTTTGTAAACCAAATTGGGCCGATCCCGGTTGGGGTCGGGCAGTACTCTTGTCCGTTGCATTTCACAGGAGTAACCCCAGGTCTGCAATGAAACTTGTAACTACGGTACTTAGCTTAGCCGAAACCAAGGGCCCCGTCCGCAAAATGCGCGAAAGAGCCAAATTCTCGGATAAGGCTTGACAGTTTCACTGCTTTTGTTTATTGGGGATTTCTGTCACTTTTCGATAATTCGGCCGACCAGATCCATCAGGGTGTCGAGCTCTTCAGGCGTGTATTTACCTGCCCAACGCGACGCGACGACCGAGAAATACTCCGGCGCGAGCCGGTCGAAGGTGGCGGTCCCGTCCTCGGTAATTTGCGCATAGACTCCGCGCTTGTCATTGCGGCAAGTGACGCGTTCAACAAGACCTCGCCGTTCCATCCGTCTGATTGCGTGTGCCAAGCGCGAGGGCGACTGACCGCTGGCGTCGGCCAGAACCGACATGCGCTGCCGCCCCCCATCACGCAGGGCGAAAAGTATTTCGAACTCGGGAAGCGAGGTGTCGCCAACGAATGTCTTTCCGAGGTGCTCCGAGAGGCACGCGGTGGCGGTCCGCCAGTCCTGCCAAGCCATCAACTGTCTGCTGTTTAACACTAACCGCCCTTTCTCTTGTGGGACGATGGTCCCCCCAGTATAGTTGAACCGTCAAGTACTTTTTCAACTGGAGGTAAACACCAATGGCAACTTACGTTGTAGACCCAAGCCACTCAACAGTCGGCTTCACTGTTCGTCACGCCGGCATCGGCAAAACTCGCGGAACCTTTGGCGAATTCGAAGGAACCGTAGTTGTTCCTGACGAAGGCTCCTGGACCGGCGCGACCGCCAGCGGAACCATTCAGGCAGCATCGGTTGACACCCGCAGCCAGCAGCGCGACGACCACCTGCGCTCCGGCGACTTCTTCGACGTCGAAACCTTCCCCGTCTGGACCTACCAGACCACCTTTGTTGAGGGCGAAGACAACGACTACAAGGTAACCGGCGACCTCACCATCCACGGAGTCACCCTCCCCGTCGTCATCGACGTCGAATACCTGGGTGAAGCAACCGACCCATTCGGCGCTCAGCGCATCGCCTTTGAAGGTCGCACCACGATTTCCCGTAAAGACTACGGCCTGACCTGGAACGCAGCCCTCGAAGCTGGCGGCGTCCTCGTCGGTGACAAGATCACCATCAACCTTGAAATTGAAGCAGTGAAGCAGGACTAATCCAACGGCGACACACAATGTCGCTACCAGTACCATGGGTGGGGACAGAAACATGTCCCCACCTATTTGCTTTTCCAACCCCAGAGGAACCCCGATGTCGCTCACAGCCCGCCTGCAAAAACTATCAATCGAACTGCCCCCAGTTTCTGCTCCTGTCGCCGCCTACATCCCGGCAATGGTTGTGGGTAAATCCGTGCGAACCTCCGGACAGCTGCCCTTTTTCGACGGCGAACTGCTGAGCACCGGGACCGCCAAGTCTGTGCCCGAGGCCGCCAAAGCAGCACGCCAAGCTGCACTGAACGCCCTCGCCGCCGCCGCCGCCGCCGCTGGGGGGATCGACAAAATCGCCTCCGTGACCAAAGTCACGGGTTTCGTTTCTTCGGCGCCCGACTTTTTTGACCAGCCAGCGGTCGTAAACGGTGCTTCAGAGCTGTTCCAAGAGATTTTTGGTTCACCTCACATCCGGTCGGCCGTCGGAGTTTCCGCCCTCCCGCTGAACGCCACCGTCGAGATAGAGGTCGAATTCGCTCTCAACTGACGCTACGCTACGGGTGTGCGACGGGGACCCCAATGCGGGGTTGAGATGAGGGCGAGCGCCCTCGACCGTAGAACCTGATCCGGTTAATACCGGCGGAGGAACGGACACTCTCGTGCGCACCAGTATGAGAGGAATGAAATGAAAAAGTGGCGAGTTGTCGACATCGTAACTGCCGCAGTACTGGGCGTAACAACAGGCGTAATTTTCATCATCTGGAACATCTCCGGGGGCGCCGCATTTACAGCACTAGACGTTTTCACACCGGGTATGGGCGGACTGGTCTCGGGAATCTGGTTGATGGGCGGGCCGCTCGGCGCTCTCATCATCCGCAAACCGGGCGCCGCCATTTTTGTTGAGGTCGTCGCCTCCATCGTCTCGATGGCCGGCGGCAGCCAATGGGGCGTAGAGACAGTTATCGCGGGCTTCGTCCAGGGCGCGGGAACCGAACTCGTTTTTGCCAGTTTCGGCTACAAGAAGTTCGGACCCGGGGTCGCGGCGCTCTCAGGGGCCGGGGCCGCCCTGGCGGCAATGATCCTCGAACTCTTCGTCGGATCGACACCCAATATCGCCAGATCACTGGTGTTTAACCTGACCTACTGGTCCTGCACCATCCTTTCGGGGATCGTCCTCGCCGGTCTGCTCTCATGGGTAATCATGCGAGTCCTGGCCCAAACGGGCGTCCTCGACCGCTTCGCGGCGGGTAAACAGTACCGGGTGCGAGTGTGAAAAAGGTTCTCACCCCGGTTGCCGTCAACGCCACGACCTGGGGTTGGCGGCATTCGGGGCGCCGCGCCTGGGCCGTTCGCAACCTCGATTTACAGTTGGAGGCCGGTTCGCGCACCCTCCTGCTCGGGCCCTCCGGCGCCGGGAAGTCCACCCTGCTCCACGGTTTAGCCGGACTGCTCGCCCCCGAAGAGGGAGAGACCACCGGAGAACTGACCATCAACGGGAAGCCCGCCAGCGAGTCCCGCGGCCTCATCGGTTTGGTGCAGCAGGACCCCGATTCCCAGATTGTCATGGAAACAATCGGGGACGAGGTCGCCTTCGGCTGTGAAAACTTGGGGGTGCCCGAGACTGAAATTTGGGACCGCGTTGCCGAAGCTCTGGAACTGGTCGGCCTGGATCTTCCTTTAGACCACCCGACGAATGAGCTTTCCGGGGGGCAGAAACAGCGTTTGGCGCTGGCGTCGGCCCTGGCGATGCGCCCGCAAC
>CAYFQJ010000016.1:0-12616 GCA_964345205.1 uncultured Actinomyces sp.
GGCCACACCCAACCGCGTCGCTTGGCGGCCCGCTCAGTGGCGGAACGGATCGCGACCGAACTGGATCAGAAGCTCGGTGAAACCATCGGCTACCAGGTGCGCTTCTCTGAAGAGGTCGGGCCGACCACCCTGGTCAAACTGATGACTGACGGGATCCTCCTCAACGAGATCCAACAGGACCCGCTCCTCAAAAAGTACGACACCATCATTGTTGATGAGGCGCATGAGCGGTCACTGAATATCGACTTTATCCTCGGCTATTTGGGGCGCCTCCTGCCGCAGCGTCCCGACCTGAAACTGATCATCACTTCGGCCACAATCGACTCGGACCGGTTCGCGCAACATTTCAGTGACCTGTTGGGGCAGCCCGTGCCGGTCATCGAGGTCAGCGGCCGCACCTACCCGGTGGAAATTCGTTACCGCCCCCTGGTTGAGGACGACCGCCCTCCGCTTGATGTTCCCACCGGCCTGGTCCTGGAGGATCCCGAGGGCGACTTCGCGACTTTAGGTTACGGCCTGGGCGAAGAAATCGACCTCGAACAGGGCGTGATGCACGCCGTTGACGAACTGCTTTTGGAACGCAACGGCGGCGACATCCTGGTTTTCCTGCCGGGGGAACGCGATATTCGCGAAATGCAGCGCGCCCTCGAAGATAAACCGGTTGAGGTCGTCCCCCTTTATGCGCGCCTTTCCGCCGCCGAACAGCAACGTGTCTTCCAGCCGCACTCGCAGCGGCGAGTCATTCTGGCAACCAATATCGCCGAGACTTCGCTGACGGTCCCCGGGGTTCAGTACGTTATTGACACCGGTTTGGCGCGTGTCTCGCGGTTCTCCAATAAAACCAAGGTGCAGCGTCTGCCGATTGAGGGAGTTTCGCAGGCCTCCGCCGATCAGCGTTCCGGGAGGGCGGGGCGCCTCAGCGACGGGATTGCGATTCGGCTCTACTCGGCGTCCGATTTCACGCGTCGGCCCGAGTTCACGGAACCAGAAATTTTGCGGACCTCGCTGGCCAGCGTTATTTTGCAGATGAGCGCCCTCGGCCTGGGTGAGGTCGCTGACTTCCCGTTCATTGATGCGCCCTCGTCCCGAGCGGTTCGTGACGGTGTGCAGCTACTCGTCGAAATTGGGGCCCTGACCGAATCTGCCGAGCTGACGCCTGTGGGTCGCAAACTGGCGCGGCTGCCCATCGACCCCCGTCTGGGGCGCATGCTGCTGGCCGGTGACAGCAACGGTTGTGCCTCGGAAGTCTTGGTGATTGTGGCCGCCCTGTCGATTCAGGACGTGCGTGAACGTCCCCTCGAAGCGCAGGCCGCCGCCGATGAAGCCCACGCGCGCTTCGAGAACCACGATTCCGATTTCCTCACGTACCTGAACCTGTGGCGCTACCTGAACGTGCAGTCACGCGACCTTTCCGGCAGTGCGTTCCGACGTTTATGTCGGCGCGAATACCTGCACTACTTGCGGTTCCGCGAGTGGCGTGACGTGGTGTCGCAGCTGCGGCGCATGTGCCGCCAACTGGGGATCCGCGTCGACAAACTGGGGGAACCGAGCCGGCGGGAACTGGGGAACGATGTGGCCGCCAGCGTCGTCGCCTTCGGCACCGGCGTGCGGGCCGTCGACTATGACCAGGTGCACCGCTCCCTGCTGGTCGGCCTGCTTTCCAACGTGGGTAACTGGGATGAAACGAAGAAGAACTACGTGGGGACGCGGGGCACTCGTTTCAATATTTGGCCCGGTTCCGGGGTGGGAACAGTCCGCTGGGTGATGGCGGCGGAACTGGTCGAAACCTCCCGGCTCTTTGCCCGCACCGCCGCGCGGATCAAACCGGAGTGGATCGAAGAGGTCGGCCAGCACCTGCTGGTGCGGAACTACTCGGAGCCGTACTGGTCGCGGAGCAAGGGGGCCGCCCTCATCAAGGAACGCACCATGCTTTACGGGCTGACGCTCACCGCTGACCGGGCGATTCTGTTGGGGCATCTGGGCGATCGGCCAATCGGCGCGGAAAAAACTGTGCGAACCACCGTGGCGCAGCCCGGAACTATTGCCGCGATTGCGCAGGGATTACTCGGCGAAAATCGGGGGCGGCTGCTGCTGAAACTGGGAACCACGAACCAGGCGGTCACAGCTGCCGAACTGGCGCACGAAATGTTCCTGCGTGAAGCCCTGGTTGAGAACCGCTGGCGGTCGAACTACCTGCCGTTCGTGAAAGCGAACCAGGAAAAGTTGGAGGCCGCCGAAGAGGTCGCCCAGCGACACCGCGACCCGGGCCTGGTTTGGGACGAAGAGGAACGCTACCAGTTCTTTGCGGAACGGGTCCCCGAGCGGCTCAATAATGCGCGCAGCTTCGAAAAGTGGTGGAAGCGGCAGCGAGAGACCGACCCGGACCTGCTGACGTACCCGACGCTGCTGCATTCCACTCCGGAAGAGGGCGAATATCCCCAGTTCTGGGAACAGGGAACGTTGCGGTTACCCCTCAGTTACGACTTCCGGCCGGGGAGCACGCGGAACGGGGTGACAGTGACGATCCCGTTAGCGCTGCTCCCCCAGGTGGTCGATGAGGGTTTCGACTGGTTAGTGCCGGGGATGCGAGAAGAACTCTGTGCGGGAACCATCCGCGCCCTCCCCAAAGCGCAACGTCGCCACTTGGTGCCCGCGCCCGAGGTCGGTGCCCAGATCGCCGCGCGCCTTGACGAACCAATTCCCGAGGAACCGCCAGTTACCGACCGTTTAGAGGACT
Organism: uncultured Actinomyces sp.; assembly: GCA_964345205.1. Taxonomy (GTDB): domain Bacteria; phylum Actinomycetota; class Actinomycetes; order Actinomycetales; family Actinomycetaceae; genus Scrofimicrobium. The sequence continues at coordinate 2,738 of CAYFQJ010000016.1, forward strand.
CGCTGAACCGGTTGCAGCAGTGGGCCGGTGCCAGTACTCGCGGCAGCAACGCCCGCACCAAAACCGCCCCCACCAAAACACCGTCGGCGGGGCACACTCCCATGGGCGCCACTTCGGAACCGACGCGGTTTTTTGCGGCCTTCGCGGCGGCGGCGCTCGCAGTGCGGGGGGTCGAACTGGACCCGAAAGTAGAACCGGAACTTCCCCCTCATCTGCAGATGCATTTCCAGGTCGTCGATGAACGGGGGCGCACCGTCGCTGAGGGCCCCTCGGTGACCCACCTGCAGAAACAGTTAGCGAAACGTGCCGATCAGGCCGTCAGCAAAGCGGTGAGTCGAGCCGTGTCCACCGCGGTCAAGAAAACCCCAAAACTGGTTGATTTGACTGAGTTCCCCCGCGCCGACTGGGACGTGAAAGCGCGAGCACAGGTACGCGGGTACCCGGCGTTGACGCCGACGGGAACAGTTTCTGACCCGAAAGTGGCGGTGAAAGTTTTCGCGAACGCCGATGAGGCCGCCCGCGACCACACCTTGGGGGTCGCGAACCTGCTGCTGCGTGAGTTGCGGTTACCTACCGGGCGGGTCACCACCAGGTGGAGTGGCCGCGAAGCGCTGCTCTTAGCGTCCTCGCCCTACCGATCCACCGCGGAGCTGGTCGACGCCGCCCAACTTTTGGCGGCCCAGCAGTTGGCGACCGACGTCCGCTGCCGCGCTGACTTCGACGAATTAGTGACGCGCAGTCGCGACCTGTTTGAGGAACGGGTTTACCAGAACCTGTTGACGGGTGTACAAACTTTAGGGGCCGCGGCGGAACTGCAATCCGCTTTGGACGAGTTCTCTGGTGACTCACTGCGGGCGGTGCGCGCCGACGCGCAACGGCGACTGAACCGCCTGGTACAGCCCGGGTTCCTCGGCGAAACTCACCTCCCGCGCTACTTGCGGGCCCAAACCCAGCGGTTACAGCGTGCCGCTCGAGACGCCAAAGCTTTGCGCGCCGACGAAGTTAAAACGGCGCAGCTGCGGGCCCTCAACACCCAGTTGGATGATCTAGAGAAAACTATTGCGGCCGCGCCCTACCGGAAGGAAACCGCTGACGGGCTGCGTCACCTGCGGTTCCTCTGGGAGGAACTGTCAGTGTCTTTCTATGCGGAACAGTTGGGGACGGCCGAAAAGGTCAGTACGCAGCGCCTCGAACGGCAAATTGGGTTGGTGCGCGAACTATGACTACCGAAGAACTCGAAGTCCGGGCGCGTTCCCTCATGGACCGTCACGGATTGACCGACTGGAAGATCCGGTTCGACCGGGCGCGACGCCGCGCCGGGTGCTGCCTCTACGCGCAAAAGACCCTCAGTTTTTCTGTCGTCCTCCTCCCCACGTATCCGCTGGAAACTGTTGACGACGTGATCCTGCACGAAATTGCCCACGCCCTGGTCGGCCCGCATCACGCGCACGGCCCCGTGTGGAAAAGGATGGCGGCCCGCATCGGGGCGACGCCGCGCGCCCTTTTGGCCGGGGACCTGCCCGAACCCGAAGCCCCGTGGTTGGGACGCTGCCCGAACTGCTCCCTGACTCGGGGCCTTTTCCGCGTTCCGCGCCGCGTTTCGGCCTGCGGTGCCTGTTCGAGCGTTTTCGACCCGCGTTTCATCCTCGAGTGGACGCACCTGGGTGTCCCCACGACCCCACCGGGCAAATACGCCTCCGAGTTAGCGGCGCTCGTCAAATAGCGTTTCGGGCGCTCTACTTCTTGAGGGCGCGGCGCCAGTCCTGCAAGCTCCGTTTTGTTTTCGAGGCGACCCGACGCCACAGCGGACGGTCGATGCGCTGATATTTACGGATCTCACGGTCCATGATGTCGAGGTAAAGCGAGAGGTCGTTTTCTTGCCGCGCCTGCCGGTACGCCTTGAAACTCAACTGCGACAGTTTGCGGCGCTGCCGAATAATCCGCAGCCGTTTGCTGTCGACAGCATGCACATCCGGTTCGACCCGCTTCTTGGGGACGCTCAGCCCCCGCGCAATATCGTCAGCTAAGCGCACCTGCACGCCATGGCGGCGGTGACGGAAGTTCCCCGCCTGCGACTTCGCGGCCTCCTCGGCGGGAAGGTCTTCGACGTGAAGCTCGCCGGACTTGAGGCCCTCGGCAATGATTTCGTCGGCCAGTTCGGACCGGGAAACGACGACGTTCGTTCCGCGCCAGTCCTTATTTCGGGGCAGAATGCCCCCTGGCGATCAAATTAAATGTGTAATGCGCAGGTGACTAAGTTCACCGACGTCCGGTGTTCTCGTCGACGGCTACCTCGCAGTAAGCACATCGGTAAAGCCGCTTGTCGCGGTCGGCAAGTCGGAAAACTTGGTCGGCATCTGCTTCGACGCTGGTAATGCAGCGAGGGTTCCGGCAACTGACAATATTGGTGAGCCGTTCGGGCAGCGCCAAGTGCCGTTTACGGACCAGTTGACTGTTCTCGACCTCATTGACGGTGATGCGAGGGTCGATGTAACCGAGCGCATCCAAATCGAGGTCGATCAGCTCATCGATCTTAATGATGTCCTTACGCCCGTATTTGCGGCTGGCCGCGTTCTTGATAATCGCGACAGAACAATCCAGCTTCTCTAAACCGAGAAGGTCGTAAAGGCGCATGCATTCCCCGGCTTGAATATGGTCGATAACGATGCCGTTTTCCACACCATCAATATTCACTGGGTCTCCTGCAGAAGTTTGAGGATCAATGCCTGTCGGATCAGCATGCCGTTCTTGACCTGCCGGAAATACGCGGCGCGCGGGTCGTTGTCGACTGCGGCGGCGATTTCGTTGACTCTTGGCAGCGGATGCATGATGGTCAGATCTTCACGACCAAATTCGAGCTTATCGACATCAAGAATGAAGCGGTCACGCAGCCGCAGGTAGTCGGCCTCGTTGAAGAATCGTTCCTTTTGAACGCGCGTCATGTAGAGGACGTCAGCCTCACCCAAGTGCCCTTCGAGGTCGTCAGTTTCCAGGTAGGGAACTCCCGAGCGGTCAAGGATATCGGTGCGGATATATTCGGGGACGCGCAGTTCCTGCGGGGAAACCAGTATGAAACGTATCCCGGGGTAGGCGACGAGGGCGCTGATCAGTGAGTGGACTGTTCTCCCGAATTTCAGGTCGCCACACATCGCGATGGTCAGATCTTCGAGCCGCCCCTTTTCCCGGCGGATCGTCAGCAGGTCGGTGAGGGTCTGAGTCGGGTGAGCGTGACCGCCGTCGCCAGCGTTGATGAGCGGAACTTGACTGCGAACTGAGGCGAGCAGCGGCGCACCCTCTTTCGGGTGGCGCATCGCGATGATGTCCGCGTAACAGGAGACGGTGAGGACGGTGTCGCGCACCGTTTCGCCTTTGGTTGCGGAGCTCGACTGGGTGCTGGAGAAACCGAGGACCTGACCGCCCAAAGCCAGCATAGCCGCTTCAAAACTGAGGCGGGTGCGGGTCGACGGTTCGAAGAACAGGGTCGCGAGGCGCTTATTGGCGCAGGACGATTGATATTTGGCGGGGTGCGCGGCAATGTCCTCGGCGACCTCGAGCAGGTCATCAATTTCGGCGGAGTTCAGATCGCCAATGTCAATCAGGTGTCTCACTGTCGCGCCGCCCAACCCGCTGGGTCGTCGCGGAAGGCCAAAACATTTGGCCCCTGCTCGGCGGGGAGGTAGCCGGTTTCGGTAGCCACGGCAACGAGGGCGTCAAGGTTGCTCAGCGCCACACACTGCACGTTCGCAGCGGCCATCCGCTCAGCAGCTTTCTGCATGTTATAGGTGAAGAGTGCGGCGATGCCGAGCACTTCGGCACCGGCCTCGCGCAGGGTTTCGACCGCCTCCAGCGAGCTCCCCCCGGTCGAAATGAGGTCTTCGACGACCACAACTTTCTGTCCCGGCAACAAACGCCCTTCGATTTGGTTGCCGCGCCCGTGGCCTTTAGCTCCGGAGCGGACGTAACCCATCGGCAGGTCGAGCCGTTCGGCCGCGAGCGCTGCGTGGGCGATCCCGGCGGTGGCGGTCCCCATCAGGTTCTCCGCAGAGGGGAAGTGTTCGCGGATGAGGGACGCCAAGTTATCTTCCACGCGGTTTCGTACGGCCGGTTCCGAAAGGATTAGCCGGTTGTCGCAGTAAATTGGGCTCTTGATTCCACTGGCCCAGGTGAAGGGATCCTCGGGGCGCAAGAAAACGGCCTCAATCTCTAGGAGGTCCACAGCGGTACTTTTCTGGGTCATGATTGTTCCTCTCCAAGAAATTCGGCGCGGCAGCGGCGGTAGGCGGCCTGCGGGTCGTCGGCCTCAGTAATGGGACGTCCGACCACAATGAAGTCGCTCCCACTTTGGCGCGCCCCGGCAGGAGTCGCGACCCGCACCTGGTCATCAGCGGCCGAGTCGGCGAAACGGATCCCGGGGGTGACGGTGAGGAAACTGTCGCCGCAGGCCTCTTTCACCAGTTCGACCTCACGCGGCGAGCACACCACACCGTCCAAACCGCTGATTTGGGCGTTCTGGGCATAACTGGCGACCACCTTGTCGACGGCGGTGGGGATAAGTATTTCGTCCTCCAACACCTGCTGGCTGGTGGATGTCAGCTGGGTGACGGCGATCAGCAGGGGCCGCGTCCCGTCGGGGGCCGTCAACCCTTCGAGTGCGGCGCGCATCATGGCGGAACCTCCCGCGGCGTGCAGGTTGACCATATCGACTTTCAAATCGGCGAGGACGCGCATGGTTTTCCCCACTGTATTGGGGATATCGTGCAGCTTCAGGTCGAGGAAAACCGGGTAGCCCCGCTCTTTGAGGCTCCGCACTAAACCGGGACCGGCCCCGTAGAAAAGTTCCATCCCGACTTTCAGGTACGGCCGTTCCTCGGGCAAGAGCTGCAGGAAGTCCTCTAGCTGTTCCCTGTTGGCAAAGTCGCAGGCAATGATGACGTCTTTCATGGCGGTCCTTTCAGGCAATACCAATGATGTCACTGAGGCGGCGAATATTGTACTGTTCCATCCGGGAGGGAAGCTCGGCGAGGATTTTCGGTATCGTCAGTGGGTCCACCAGCGCTTGGGACCCAATTTGGACGGCGGTGGCTCCGGCCATCATCATTTCGATGACATCCCGAGCTGTCGTCACCCCTCCGGAACCCATGATGGCAAGTTCTGTGGCCCGATACACCTGGTAAATCATGCGGAGGGCGACGGGGAAAATTGCGGGCCCCGAGAATCCCCCCATGGTTTCCGCGATCACGGGAGTGTGCCGAGCCGGGTCGATCCGCATGCCCTGCAGCGTGTTAATCAGCGTCACCCCTTCGGCACCTTCAGCTTCAACGACCTTTGCCATTTCAACGATGTCGGTGACGTTGGGGCTGAGTTTCACGAAGAGCTTCGACCGCGTCACGACTTTGCGCACCGCAGCGGTAACTTCGGCGAGGGCGAGAGGGTCGGCCCCGAAAACCATTCCGCCCCCGTGGACGTTGGGGCAGCTGACGTTGAGTTCGATAATTTCGGCGTGACCGTCAGCCAGTTCGCAGCAGTGGCGGTACTCGTCCAGAGAAAAACCGCTGATGTTGAGGATCACCGGCTGCTGATAGTACGTCGCCAGTTCGGGGAGGCTGCGCGAAAGGATCGCGTCGATCCCGGGGTTTTGCAGGCCGATCGAGTTGATCATCCCGGCGGGTGTTTCCGCGATTCGCGGGGTGGCGTTGCCGTCGCGCGGTTCAAGAGTGGCACCTTTGAGGGCGGCGGCCCCCAGAATATTCGGGTCATAAAAGGGGAGGAACTCGTCGCCGAAACCAAAACAGCCGGAGGCTGGGATCAGCGGGTTTTGCAGGGGAATGCTTGCCAGATCAACGTTTACCACTGCAGTTCCTCCCGGGTGAAGACGGGGCCTTCTTTACAGACCCGTTGCATGCCTCTTTCGGTGGGGACCACACAGCCGACGCAGGCACCGAAGCCGCAAGCCATGCGTTCTTCCATGCTGACCTGCCCTGGGATCGCCAGGTTTTCCCCGAGGGCGCGGAGCATCGGTGTGGGCCCGCAAGCGTAAAAGTAGTCCGGGGGGACCTGAAGGTGCGAGAGCGCGTCGGTGACGAACCCGGGAACACCGGCCGAACCGTCAGCCGTGGCAACAAGAACCGGCACCCCCAGCGCTGCCGTCTGCTCCGCGAGGAAAATTTCTTCCGCAGTGTTAAAACCGTAAATCACCTGGGGACGCTGCCCGGCACCGAGGAGCTCTTCGACGAGCGCGAAAAGGGGGACGACCCCCACACCGCCACCAACAACGAGGGGCGCCACTGCCGATTCGATGGTGAAACCGTTGCCAAGTCCGCTGAGAACTTCCAGGTAGGTTCCCGGTCGGATCGCGGTCATCGCGGCCGTGCCTTCACCGAGGACCTTGTAGATCAGTTCGAGGCGACCCGGCTGAACCGCACAGATCGAGAGGGGGCGTTTCAGGTAGAACCCGGGAACTTCGACGTTGACGAACTGTCCGGCGCGGGTCAGTCCAACCGTGTTGCCGGCCAGTTCAAGCCGGTACGCTCCCAGGGCAATCTGGTCGTTGGCGACCACTTCGAACTGCTGCACCGATGGGGCACTCACACGAAAATCCCTTCCGGATCCCAGACGGGACTGCCCTGGCTGATGGTCAGGTCAACGCGGCCGTAGAGGTCCTCCCCGGCAAATGGCGTGGCTTTGCCTTTGCTGAGGAAAAGTTCCGTGTCGAGCGGCCCGTGTGTTTCCGGGTCGAAAACAATCAGGTCCGCCAGTTCCCCATCGGTGATGGTCCCGCCGCCCAACCTGAAACGTTCCCGCGGGGCGGTGCTCATCAGGCGCACGAGGTCGGCCATGGTGATGCGGCCGGTACGAACAAATTCGGTGTAAACCACCAGAAGTGAGTTCTCAACGCCGACGACGCCGTTGGCGCTGCCGGCTAGACCCAAAGATTTCTCTTCGGCCGAGTGCGGGGCGTGGTCGGTGGCGACCATGTCGATGGTGCCGTCGACCAGTGCCGCACCCAGGGCTTCACGGTCGGCCGCAGCACGGATCGGGGGATTCATGCGGAACCGTCCGTCCTCCTGCAACATGTCATCGGAAAGCGCCAAATAGTGCGGGGCGGTTTCAGCGGTAACGGGGAGGCCTTTAGCTTTTGCGGCCCGAACGAGTTCAACCGATTCCGCGGTCGACAGGTGACAAGCGTGGTACTGGCAGCCGGTTTCTTCGACGAGCTCTAAGTCCCGTTTTAGCTGCACCCATTCGCTTTCACGCGGCTTGCCGATGTGTCCGTGTTGGCGGGCGTATTCGCCGTCGTTGATGTAGCCGTCACCGGCGAGCGCCAGGTCCTCGATATGGGCGGCGACAATCGCTCCGAGCGGGGCGATCTGTTCCATCGCGGCCCGCATTGTTGCTTCGGACTGCACGCCGAAACCATCGTCGGAGAAGCCGATGACGTGCGGGGCGAGTGCGGCATAGTCGAGCAGTTCACCACGGCCTTCACCACCGGAAGTCAGGTTCGCGTAGGGGCGCACTTCGATGAGCGCGTCACGGTCGTAGGCGGCGATCTGGTCGAGAAGTTCAGTGAGGTTATCCGGAGGAGGCATCACGTTTGGCATCGCGCCAACGGCAGTGAACCCACCCCGTGCTGACGCTGCGGTGCCGGTGGCGATTGTTTCCTTATAGGAAAATCCCGGCTCGCGCAGGTGCACGTGAATATCCGCCAGTCCGGGGAGGACGTACTTACCCGAAATATCCACCACCCGGTCATCCGGATTTTTGGTGGCGCCAATCGCAAGTTGGCCGCCCTCATCAATTCGTAGATCGGTGACAGTGAACTGTCCCGCTTGGAATACTTGTCCGCCGCGCAGAACCACAGCCATATCGTGAACCCCTTCCAGTTTCTTGCCAGTCCTAACTTAGCCGATTCCGAGGTCACGCTGGGGCGTGCCCGCAGATTGTGGAAAGCGGGGGCAGAGCTACCTCACAACACGCCGCGTTTAGTGTGGCACTCGTCACAGGTGATCGATAATGTGTCGGTGCGATATATCAGACTGATATAGTCAGTTGCGGTGCTGAAGCACCCCGGAAAGCGGAGGAAGACGTGGGAGTTCGAGCAACAATGCTTGACTTAGCCATCTTGGGCGAATTGGATCAGCCCATGCACGGCTATGAGCTTCGCCAACGCTTATCCACCGCCCTCGGACCGGTCCGGAGGCTTTCCTTCGGTTCACTTTACCCTGCATTGCACCGACTTAGCGACAAAGGGTTAATCGTCACCGTTGATGATGCGCCGAAACGCACCAAGAAAAATGGGCGAGCGAAAGAGAAAACCCCGCGCCGTCAGGTGGTTTATAAGATCACCCCGGCTGGGATCGACTATTTGATGTCGCATTTGGAAACCGCTGCAGTGGACGATGAATCACTCGGGTTAACGATGCGGCTCATGTCGAAAGCTCCCGCCGCCAGTCGCCTCGCGATTCTGAAAGCACGGCGCGCACAAGTCCTGGAAAGTCGCCAGGCAAACCATACGGCCAGCCAATCTGCGGACTCCTGGGTCAAGGCGCGGGCCGAACTAGATGTGCAGCTCAACGACAATGAGCTCAGCTGGCTAGATCAGCAAATAGCCACCACTAACGACGGTCCAGATGAGGATCGTCATCCAAATTGGCGCAATTCCGGCGCCTTGAGAGTTGAGGACACTCCATGAGCAAGATTCGCACCGCCATTGTTGGGGTTGGGAACTGTGCATCATCTTTGGTGCAGGGCGTATATTTTTACGCTGACACCCCAGAAACGGAAACCGTTCCCGGGTTGATGCACGTCAACTTCGGCGGGTACCACATCAACGACATTGAGTTTGTTGCAGCGTTCGATGTGGCGGCTGACAAGGTCGGTAAAGACCTCTCTGAAGCCATTTTCGCGGCACCGAATAACACCGTGAAATTTGCCGACGTTCCCCACATTGGTGTCGACGTGCAGCGCGGCGTCACACTGGATGGGTTCGGCGAGTACTACCAGTCATCCGTCGACGAATCAGCCGTGGAAGCCGTTGACGTAGTGGAAGCCCTCAAGGCCGCCAACGTCGAGGTCCTCGTCTCGTACCTGCCCGTAGGTTCAGAAGAGGCGAACCGCTTCTATGCTCAGGCCGCCATCGACGCGGGCTGTGCCTTCGTTAACTGCCTCCCCGTTTTCATCGCTTCGAACCCAATTTGGGCGAAGAAGTTCGAGGACGCTGGCCTCCCCATTGTTGGTGACGACATCAAGAGCCAGTACGGCGCCACCATCAGCCACCGCGACATTGTTCGCCTCATGGAAGAGCGCGGCGTCAAGATCGACCGCACCTACCAGCTGAACGTCGGCGGCAACATGGACTTCAAGAACATGCTGCAGCGTTCACGCCTCGAGTCGAAGAAGATCTCGAAGACTCAGGCCGTCACCTCGAATATGTCATCCGAGTACCACCCCGATGATGTCCACGTTGGCCCTTCGGACTACGTGCCCTGGTTGACTGACCGCAAATTTGCTTTCGTCCGCGTCGAAGGAACCACTTTCGGTGAAGTTCCGATCAGCATCGAATACAAACTGGAAGTTTGGGACTCCCCGAACTCGGCCGGTGTTGTGATCGACGCGATCCGCGCCGCGAAGATCGGTTTGGACCGCGGCATCGGTGGTCCACTGCTGGCCACTTCCGCCTACTTCATGAAGTCGCCACCGGTACAGATGGTTGATGAAGCCGCTCGCGGCAAGGTTGAAGACTTCATCGTTGGTGAAGACATCGGCTAGACCGTAACAACTGCCAGTTGGGGGTTGGGGTTCGAAGAGTGATCTTCGCGCCCCAACCCCCAAAGTGTTTAAGGTCCCGACTAGGCGACGGCCACGGAGGTGTGGGCGCGTTTG
>CAYFQJ010000016.1:12626-14844 GCA_964345205.1 uncultured Actinomyces sp.
CGGCCGGTGGCCCACATCGCCAAGAGGAAGGCCGCCCCCAACCAGACGAGCAGGCCGACCACTGCAAACGGGTCGGATGGAATCCCGGGGATAGCGGCTCCGTTCAAGATTTGCACGGCCATCCCCGTTGGGAGCAGGCTATCGAAGGTGGCCAAACCGGTGTTGAGTACCGCCGGCGATGTTGCCATGGCGGCGACACCGAAGATGGCTAGGGAGATGACCCTACCGGGACTGCCGAAGGCCTCGGCGAGTGCCTGTTGGACACTGAAGAAAACCACTCCCAGCAGGGCGCCGGCAGCAGCAAGGGCCGCGATGGTTCCCTGTGGCAGTGACACCCAGGCCGCGTAGGCGCCGACGGTGACGGCCCCAACGGCCGCACCCCACAGCGCCGGACGCCACCAGGACAGGTACGCCAAATACCAGGCGGGTTTGATGGAGCTGCTGACCCGGGGCGAGAAGCGCGGGTAGATCCACGCGAGCAGGAACGTGAAGAGCCACAGCAGCAGTGTGGCGGCGGCCGCACCGACAGCCGAGGTGCCGACCTTCACGGTGGGGGGCTCGATCGGCTGTGTCACTCCCAAAGCCAGATCGTTGATTTGCTCCTCAGTGAAGGTGGGGATCATTTCGACCGCTAAGTTCATGCCTTCGGCCAGTTCCCACGAACCGTCGGTAAGTTGGAGGGCGCCTGAACTCAAGGCGTCGGTCCCCAAAGCCAGGTCGTGCATTCCCCCTGAGAGCAGGGTCATGCCAGTACTAGCTTCAGCCGCACCGGCAGCCATTTCGTTGGCACCACCAGCCAGCTGGGCAGTTCCATCCGCGGCGGCCTGAGCGCCCGCAACCAGCGGTGCCGATTCTGTTGCAGCGGTGTGCAAACCGTTGGCGAGCTGCTGGGTGCCACCGGCGAGCTGTTGGGCGCCACCAGTGATTCCGGCGCTGCCGTCCGCGAGGCTTTCAGCACCAACTTTGAGTTCCTCGGCACCCGCCGCCAGCGCGGTGGCGCCCGCAGCGAGTTCAGTGGCCGCACCGTCCAACTCGTTCATGCCACCGAGGACCGGGTCGAGTTCCGCCAAAGCCAGATCGACCAGTTCCTCGGTTTTGGCGGGAATCGTCTGGGGCAGGGCCTCGACTGTGGCCAGCAGCGACTCCGCGAAGGCGGCATCAGCCATTTCGTTCAGCTGGTCAAGCGTGAACGGCGCACACATCGCCTGCGCGGGATCCGCCAAACACTGATTGGCGAAAGCGGCAGCACCGGCGGCGATCTGCTCAATCATGGGTTGCACGTCGTTGGCCGCCAAATAGGCTTCGACCTCGGACCCCAGTTGGTTCCCCACGCCGATCACCGTATCCGTGATCTGCTCAACCACAGCATTGACGGAGCCGACCAGCTGGTTGATGACGGAAGTAAATTCGCCCATCCCCGTCGCGTACTCTTGCGCCCCGGCGGCGTATTCGCGCACGCCCTGCACATACTGTTGCAGCCCCGAAGTCAACTGTCCCGAACCGGAAGCTAAAGCACCGGCCCCCGCCGAGAGTTCCGCGGCTCCCGTAGCGCTCTGGTTGATTCCCCCGACGAGCTGCCCGGTACCATCAGCGACCTGCTGAACACCATCGGCTGCCTGAGTCGCCCCGACAGCTAACTGGTTAGCGCCGTCGGCCATCGCCCCGACACCGGTGGCGGCCTCGCCTAGACCAGCGTCCAACTGGGAGGCACCGTCAGCCAGCTCGACGGAACCGTCCGCTAACTTTTCGGTGCCCGCGGCCAGTTCGGTGGCACCATCCGCTGCCGCTCCAAGCTGGTCACCCATTTCATTGACCCCACCGACAAGTTCGGCGACGAACTGCTCGCTGATCTGTCCGCCCAAAGCGACAGCTGCCGCCCGGGTCACCAGTTCAATCGCCTGGGCCTCATCGGCGGTGGCACCGGGACGCGCGGCGACCTCAACCCGCGCCTGAACCACGTCACCCCCAGAAGCCAGAGACATGACAGCTGCCGAAAAATCGGTCGGGATCGTCACCATGACACGATATTTACCTGATTCGAAGCCGACGGCAGCCAGCTCCGACGTGGACATTTCCCAGTCGAACTGTCCGCCCTGCAGCACCATTTCGGCGGCAAGTTGGCGGCCCATCGGGACCCACTGCCCCTCCAGTTCGATTCCCGCGTCCTCGTTGACGATAACACCTTTAACGCTGGCCTCGGCTGGCGAGTCAACAGCGG
>CAYFQJ010000017.1:0-14826 GCA_964345205.1 uncultured Actinomyces sp.
AAATTCAGCCGTTCGGCCTGAACCGGGTCGGCCCCGTAAAAGGTGTCACCAACACACGGGTGCCCCAGAGCGGAGAAGTGAACGCGAATTTGGTGGGTGCGCCCGGTTTCCAAATTGATTTTGACGAGGGCTGCCCCCGGCATGAGTTCCTCAACGTCGTAGTGAGTGACGGCGTGTTTTCCGCCCTCAATCACGGCCATCCTCCAGGTCCGTGAGGGGTGCCGACCGATTGGCGCTTCAATTGTTCCCCGCATCGGCTCCGGGTGTCCGGCGACGACAGCGTGATAGATCTTGTCGACCTCGCGGTTTCTGAAGGCGTTCTTCAGCCGTGAGTAGGCGAGCTCAGACTTCGCCACCATCATGGCGCCGCTGGTCCCCACATCTAAACGCTGGACAATGCCCTGCCGTTCTGGTGGGCCTCCACTGGCAATTCGGTAGCCTGCGGCTTCAAGGTTCCCCAGTACTGTTGGCCCCTCCCAGCCGGGCCCCGTGTGGGCGGCGACGCCAACCGGTTTGTTGATGACCACCACGTGGTCATCGTCGTACAGGATTTCCATCGGGGTGACCGGCGATGGCGCCGGTGATTTCGGTGCTTCCAAAGTCACTGTCAACCAGTTATCGGAATGGAGCCGCGCCGATTTCGCTGGCTGCACCCCATCGACCAGAACTTTCCCTTCGGCCACCAGCTCCGCGGCGACCGTGCGGGAAAGCCCAAGCAACCGGGAGAGGGCAACATCGATCCTCTCCCCTGCCAAACCTTCGGGGACCGGAAGCTCTTTTATTTCAGTCATCGGTTTTGCTGTCTGTAAGGAAAACCCAAACTACCAGGGCAATTGCGCCCCCAACGATCCAAATATCGGCTACGTTGCCGATGAACCAGTCGTTGTAATTAATGAAGTCGATGACGTGCCCGCGTCCCCAAGCGGGAGGTTGGACGATGCGGTCGATAAGGTTACCAATGGCACCCCCGGCGATGATGCCGAGGATGATTGCCAAGGGGACCGACTGGACCCGTCCGAAGACAATCCACCAGATTATCCCTCCGAGCACCACGATTGAGAGAATGGTGAACAGGAGTGTGCTCGAGCTTCCCAGGGAGAAAGCCGCCCCGGGGTTGCGCAGCAGTTGAAACGAAACGAAATCACCGAAAACCGGGTACTTTACCGTTGGTACCAGAGTCTTCAGGGCCCAAAATTTGGTGACTTGGTCAGTGAGAACAGCAAAAATCGCCAGCAGCGCAGCTAACCAAATTATGCGGCTGCGCGATTGGGCCTGGTCCAATGTCGTTCCTCCTGGTTTGGGCAGAAAAAGACCCGCCCGAATTTTCGGGCGGGCCTAATCACAAAGTTACTGATCCGACTGTAGTTCGCTGAGGAGACGGTTCAGGTTATCGCGCAGCTTCGCACGGTAATCAGATTCGTACTCACGCAGTTCATCGATCTTGCCTTCCAGTGCGGCGCGTTCACCATCAAGATCCCGCAGGATTGTGTGGCGTTCAGCATTCGCACGAGAGATGATGCTCTGGCTTTCTTGGCGGGCCTCGGAAATGAGCCTTTCGCCTTCGGCCTTGCCGTCGTTGACGTACTCGTCATGGAGACGCTGTGCCATCGAAAGCATAGCCGCTGCCGACTGTGCTTCGTTCGCAGCTGCGGGCTCTGCCTCCACTGTCTCGACAACTACAGCCTCGTAAGAGCCGGCCGAACGTGCTTCGGCCAAACGGCGCTTCGTATCTTCTAGTTCCTTCTTCAGCTCAGTGTTCTCAAGCTGCAGGTTGTAAATCGTGTTGACAACCTCGTCCAGGTACTCATCGACTTCCTCGATGTCGTAGCCCTCACGGAATTTAACACTCTGAAATTTCTTGTCTACTACGTCTTGAGCCGTTAGCAGCGCCATCTCTTTACCTCATGCAATCTTGGTTTTGCCTGTAGTAGCTACAGTCTACTGGGTGTTGGATGAAACTCTATGTGTATTCGCCCGCCTGCAGCACGGGTTAACCTTGGCAATGAACAGGCCTGTTGTCAAACATTTGGACAAACTAACTCGGAGTTTGTCTCAAAAATCCTCACCCGCTCATCAGGAAAATTCCCAATAGCTGGAGCAGGTAGAGACCGAAAAAGAGTACAACCACCCCCATGTCGAGGGCGACCGGTCCCAGGCGCAGTGGCGGGATGAAGCGGCGTAGCCAACGCAGTGGTGGGTCCGTGAGGGCGTAGACCAGGTTGGCGAAAACGAGGACAAAACCTCTGGGTCGCCAACGTGGAGCCAGGAACTGCGCCCAGTCAAGACCAATTCGGATTAACAGCACAAGACTGTAAATCGACGCCACCACCGAGATGATGCTGCCCACAATTACTAAGAGTTGCCCCACGGTTAGCGATAAAGCCCAGCGCTACCGCCCGGTGTGCCTTTTGCCACTTCGGTGTCAGCTGGCGCCAGAACAAAAACGCGAGCGGTGATCTGTTCGATCTTGCCGCCGACGGCTGAAGACAGGCCACAGGCGAAGTCGACAATTCGTCGGGCTTCGCCGTCATCCATGTCCGTCAGGTTCATGATAACGGGAATACCCTCGCGATAGTACGACGCTACCGTCGCCGCATCGCCGAATGTGCGCGGATGAAGCGTGCAGAGACGCTTCTGGTCACGCTGGGGCGACTTGGGGGCTGCAATTACCGGCGCAGCCTTTTCCTCGACGGTGAAGGTTTCCCGTTCGGTACTTGAAGAGAACGGGTACTGATGAACATCAGCCCCGAGTTCTTCAGTTTCCTCCGGCATCCGCCATCCCATCTTTTCCATTGTCCGATTAAGTAGACTGGCCATTGGTTTCCTCCACGGTAGCGCCTGTGGTTGCCGAAGGGGGCAACAGAACTACCGTAACTCGTACTGGTGAACTTTCCGGTGGCACGCCTTCGGCATGTCGCCCGATTAGGCGATTAACAGTTTCGATCTACCTCAAGAAGTCAGGGATATCCAGTTCGATATCGCCCTCACCGATGTCTTCGAAGACGCGTGGAACGATCAGCGACTCGTGAGGATCTGTCACCTGCGGCTCCGGTGCGATATCCGCAACTGGGATTGCCCCGGTTCTGGTCGGTACTTGAACGGGAGCCCGATGTAGAGGTTCGGGATCTTCAGCAGGGGACGTTACTTGCGCAGCGGGTGTTGGCGTGGCCAGGGGTGCCTCGTCAAGCTCTGCAGCACCGGCCCGCGGTGTCTTAACCTGCGCGGCAGATGGTTGTGCCCTGTGCGTGGCGTCAGGAACTACCCATTCGCCCCGAGCTGAGGGAAGTCCCTTCTCGATGGCGTGGGCGGCGTCGAATCCAGCAGCGATCACGGTTACGCGGAACTCATCGCCCAGCGACTCGTCGTAAACCTGCCCAAAGATAATATTGGCTTCTTCGTGGACAACATTCTTGATCATAAGGACAGCTTCGCTGACTTCCTGCATGCCCAAATCAGAACCGCCCTGGACGAAGATGAGGACGCCGTGGGCGCCGTCGATGGAAGCTTCGAGCAGCGGCGAAGAAATAGCGGTTTCGACGGCGCGAATAGCGCGGTCCTCACCCGTGGCCGCCCCCATGCCCATGAGCGCGGAACCCGCGTCTTTCATGACCGACTTAACGTCGTTAAAGTCGACGTTGATAATGCCGGGGGTGGTGATTAGTTCGGTGATGCCCTGAACACCCGAGAGGAGAACCTGGTCGGCCGCACGGAAGGCGTCGAGTACCGAAATGGAGCGGTCAGAGATTTCGAGCAGGCGGTCGTTGGGGATGACAATTAGTGTGTCGACCTCTTTGGCAAGCGCCGCGATACCCGCTTCAGCCTGGGCCCCGCGCCGGTTGCCTTCAAAGGAGAATGGTCGGGTCACGACGCCGACGGTGAGCGCCCCTGATTCGCGAGCGATTTTCGCTACCACCGGCGCAGCGCCGGTCCCAGTCCCGCCGCCCTCACCTGCGGTGACAAAAACCATTTCCGCGCCGAAAAGGCTGTCAGCAATTTCGTCGACGTGATCTTCAGCGGCCTTTCGCCCGACGGCGGGATCCGCGCCGGCCCCAAGCCCGTGGGTCAGATCGCGGCCGATATCGAGTTTGGTTTCTGCATCAGACATCAGTAGGGCCTGAGCGTCCGTGTTGATGGCGATGAACTCGACGCCCTTGAGGCCGACCTCGATCATGCGGTTGACGGCATTTACGCCACCGCCACCGACGCCGGCTACCTTGATGACCGCCAAATGGTTTTGCGGAGTATTCACTAGTCCCCCTGGAACTTAACCTCAACCTCTACTTGAACGTTTAGGTTGCTGCTGACCTTTGCGCCCTGACGGTAGAACGGCGACACACTCGTTGCAAGACTATTCGCGGGTGTGTCGAGGACTATCGTGTGGTCGGACGAGTGGGGTCACTTATGTCATAGGCGGACGAAGGACGCTGCTCCACTAGGATTTGCAGGACTTCAGCCTTCAGTGCGTTGTCGTTGGAGGTCCCCCAGATTACGGTGGAGCCACCAACCAGGTTCAGGGTCACCACTGTTCCTGCGATGTCCAGACGTTCAACCTGGTCTTGCAGACTGCTCTCCATTGAGCCCCAAATATCGGCTAGTTGTGCAAACTGGTTCGCAGAAAGCTCGGTAGCGCCGGTCACCACGGGTATCCCCTCAGGAACTTCGTTGGAACCGCCGATGGGGATTGAGTCATTACCGTAGAGCAGGTATTTTGTGTCGCCGTTTTGAGTTTCGAGGGCTAAGAACGGCAGGCGAGCAGTGACCACAACGTCGAGGCCGCCGGGCCAGCTGCGCGTAACTCTTGCTGTTTGCAGCTTGGTGTCTTCAAGGATTTCATTTTCGACGGCCCCGGTGTTGAGCCGCAGCAGCGGTGTGCCAACCTGGGTTTCGGCAACCGTCACCGCTGAGGAGAAATCGACTTCTTGGCCGCTCATTTGGACGCGGACAGAACCGTCCCGGACGGCAAAAAGCGGCGAGAAGACGACGGCCCAAATCAGCAGACCGATAATGACGATTAGTCCGAGAGCTTTGAATAACCTGAAGGAAAGCAGGCGTGTCCTCGCGCTCTCTCGCTCTTTACGCCGTCCTTCGATCTGTAGGGCCTCATCGGCCGAAGATCCGAGCACCGCAATCGGGCCCGGCTGTTTCTTATTGCGTGCCGCCAGATCGCGATCAACGGTCGAGGCCGGTTCATTCACGGCCGGGCGCCGGTCACGAGCGAACGAAACCGAGTTCTTGTCGTTCTTTTCTTCCGGCTTCGACGCGTCGTTCTGTGGCGTAGCTTTTGATGGATTGTGGGATTCCGCCACGCTGCGAGTTACTTCATCGCGCCGAGGGCGGTTGGGGGGACGGGGAGGTCTCACGCCCACTCCTGCACTGCGGCCGCGCCACCCTGGTAGATATCACCGGCACCGATGAGCAGCAGCAAATCGCCCTCGCCTGTTTTCGAGGCAGCTAGTTTCCCCACTTCTGGCACGGTTTTCCCTGCCGCGTAAAGATAGTTCTTCCCGATATTGTCAAGCTGATCAGCAACAATTTGGGTGGTTACTCCGGGTATTGGATCTTCCCGGGCGGCAAAAATATCCGCCAGGATGACCTCGTCGGCGCTGCTGAGTGCCTCAGCGAATTCGGTGGCAAAGTTTTGCGTTCTGGAAAATAGGTGCGGCTGGAAGACGGCGATGACTCGGCCGTTGCCCGCGACTGTCCGCGCCATTTTCATCGCGGCAGCGATCTCGGTCGGGTGGTGGGCATAGTCGTCGAAAACGCGGCGCTCCCCCACCTGCCCAATCAGTTCGAAGCGCCGCCCGGCCCCCCGGAACAGGTGCAGGTCTTGGGCGAAGCTCTCAGGATCGAGCCCCAGGGAAATCCCCGCAGCCCAAGCTCCGGCGGCGTTGACCACATTGTGTTCGCCAGTTACTTGCAGATTCAGGTGAACCGGCGGTTCACCTTGGCGCGTCAGTGTTGCCGTCGCAGTTCGGGGCCCGAGCGAAATTTCACTGAGGTGAATATCGCTGCGAGGGTTCTTCCCGTACGTGACAGTCGTGATTGCAGGAAGTTCGGTGCGTGCCCGGTCAGCCAGACGTGCTGAACCGGGATCATCAGCGCAGCAAATGAGGGTGCCGCCGGGAAGGATCCTTTCCGAAAACTCAAAAAAAACCTGTTCAAAAGCCTCAACCGAACCGAAATGGTCCAGGTGGTCAGCTTCAATATTGGTTACGACCGCGACCTGGGGGCTGTAATTCAGAAACGACCCGTCAGACTCGTCGGCCTCAGCTACGAAAATCTCCCCAGCCCCGGTCAGCGCGCCGCTACCAACACCCAGGACGGGTCCCCCAATAGCAGTCGCGGGATCGCAGTTAGCCGCAGTAAGGCCCGCAGCCAACATGGCCGCAGTGGTCGTTTTGCCGTGGGCCCCAGCAACAGCCACAAATTTGCGGTCCGCGGCCGCAATGCGCAGCGCCTCAGAACGGTGAATGACCGCCTGGTTACGGGAACGCGCAACCACCAGTTCTGGATTATTGGGGCGGATGGCCGAAGAAACTACGACCGTAGCTGCTTGGGGAACCTGCTCGGGCAGGTGCTGCGAATAGGCAGTGATCCCCAGTGTGCGAAGACGTTCCAATATGGCCGACTCATTCCGGTCAGAACCCGTCACTTGGGCTCCGCCATTAGCCAGCAGTTCGGCAATTACCGACATTCCGGCCCCGCCGATTCCAATCAGATGATATTCCACTATCGGGCCACCTCTTCCAAGCCAATTACCTCTTCGACTAAGTCGGCAAGCCTGGCCGTACCATTGCCCACCGCACTCTTCGAGGCCGCTTTGCTCATCCGGCGGCGTTCGTCCTCGTCAAGGAGTATTGGGTACACGAGGGCGCGGACCGTGTCGGCGCTGAAATCCTCATCAAGGACCATGTGGGCACCCCCGGCTGATACGACATCGGCGGCATTCAGGCGCTGCTCACCATTTCCAATGGGCAGCGGCACATAAATTGCTGGCAGCCCCAAAGAGGTCAACTCGGCGACCGTCCCGGCACCCGAACGGCAAACTACGAGGTCGGCGGCCGCCAAGGCAACTTCCATTTCAGGCAAATAGTCTCGAACATGCCACCGGTCGCCATTTGGTTGATTGGCGATGGCCTCACGGACCGGCCCGTCTTTACCGTGCCCGGTTAGGTGCAGTACTTGAGTATTAGCCGGCAGGTCACCGAGTGTTTTGACCAGCACCTCGTTGAGGTGCTGCGCCCCCAGCGACCCTCCGGTCACCAGCAAAGTCGACATTCCTGGTTCCAAACCTAATTTTTCCCGAGCCGCAGCTTTCAGGTCAGGATCACTGAGGTCAATTTCGGCAATCGCCTCACGCAGCGGCAGTCCGGTCGTCTCAGTTTTTCCGCGGCGACCAGCCAACTTAGTCGATGGGAAGGTAAGGGCAACCGCAGCTGCGTGGCGCGCCCCCACCCGATTGGCCAAGCCGGGACGCACATTTTGCTCGTGGATGACGAAGGGAACCCCCAGCTGTCGCGCCGCGCGATAGGCCGGAGTCGAAACGTATCCTCCGAAACCGATTACCGCCTGCGCGCCGCCAATGGTCTCACGGGCAATCTTGACCGCTTGCCGCAGCCGCGGCACCAAACTGAGGTGGTCTTTAGAGGGACGACGAGGAAACGGCACCTTGGGGACCTCTACGAGGTCGAACCCAGCGGCGGGAACCAGTTCGGACTCTAGCCCTTCAGCTGTTCCCAAAACTGTTATTTCGTAGCCTCGTTCACGCAGTTCATTGGCCGTCGCCAACAGGGGGTTGACATGTCCGGCGCTGCCGCCGCCAGCCAAAACGATCCGTTGTGAACTCATTTTCTTGGACGCCCCCTCCGGCGATTATTTTTCTTCTTCCCGTCCTCCACCTTAGTCTCTGGTTCGCTCCTGTCCTTGCGCGGAGCTATCCGTGGTGGCTGCGTCGCAGAGGGACGCGTCGAACTCTGGCGCCCATTGTCGTCCCCGGTCTTCGTTTCGGCTCTTTTCTTCGCCCGTCTACGACGCAAAGGCTTGCGAGGGTCGCGCCCTCCACTGCCTTCGCTGTAGCGCGCCAGCCCCGTGATTCCGGCTTCAGCCCGAGCGAATGAGAGGAGCACACCAATTGCTGCCGCGGTAAAGAGGAAGGAGGATCCTCCGTGTGACACCAGGGGGAACGGCACCCCAATGACGGGAAGCAAACCGGTAACGGACCCCACGTTGATGAGGGCCTGCACACCCAACCAGGTGGCAATCCCACCCGATGCAATGCTGATGAAACGATTTTCGGTGTTCCCTGCCAACCGCAGTGTCCCCCAGACGAGGACGCCGAGTGTAGCCAGCAGCGTCAATGTTCCCACCAGGCCGAACTCTTCACCGACGATCGCCAGGATGAAGTCGTTGTGAGCCTCTTGCAGGTAGTTCCATTTGGCGTGTGAGGCCCCGGGACCTCGACCGAGAAGCCCCCCGGAACCCAGAGCCCACAGGCCCTGCGCAAACTGGGTTGGAGCTGACGGGTCGGGAGCTGCCCCACCGAAGAGGTCAAGAACGCGGCGCGTACGTGAGGGGCTCATGGCAACAAAAGCCACCAGAACCCCGATAAGTGGAACCGACATGTAGATGAAGAACCGGAGAGGAACACCGCCGATCCACATGCAGCCGACGATGATTCCCAGGAAAATTAGGGCGGTGCCCATGTCCCCGCCGAGCATCACCGCACCTAGAGCCCCGAGGCCGGGGAGGCCAACCCCTAGAAGGACGTCGGTTCCATTGTTGACGCGCGTCCCCAAATTACTGAGCACGGACGCTAATACCAGGCAGGTGGCGACCTTGAGGAACTCGGATGGTTGGATGTACTGGTTGATCCCGGGGATCAGCAGCCAGTTCTTATTTCCACCATGAGCTGCACCGAAGGGCACCACCGCCAGCTGGGCAATGAGCGCGATGATATACAGCGGCCAGGACATCCTCCGAATGAAATCCGGTTTTGCCAAAGCACACGCGAACGCAACCGCAACTGAGGCCGCCATGATCATCAGCGTGCGCAGGAACGCCGCGTAGGGGTTCAGGTCAACAGAAATATTGGTGACCGCACTGGCCGAGAAGGTCATGAGGAGGCCGAAGAGCCCAAGTACCACTGCGGACAGCAAAATCATGTAGTACGTCGCCATCGGCGAGTAGCTGTCATTCTCGTCAGAGCGGAACCGGAGCCGGATACGAGGGAACTTAGCCATCATCACTTCCCTCTCCGAGTTTCTTGCGGAGCCAGACGCGCCACGGCCTGTGCAAACTTTTGGCCACGTTCAGCGTAATTCGAGAACTGATCCCACGAGGCGCAAGCGGGCGCCAACAGAACCGTATCCCCCGCCTTGGCACACAATGCTGCCTGGGCGACGACCTCCTGCATGATGTCTTTATTGCCGACAATGGGGACCAGTGGGATCTCGGGGGCCTCAGCTTTGAACGCACGGATAACCGGTTCCTGATCGGCACCTATCACTATGGCACTGCGAACCCGAGTACAAACTTGGCGTATCAGCGCACCGAGTTCCTGCCCCTTCGAGTCGCCACCGACAATCCAAATCACCGAATTCGGTGGATGACTTTCAAGGGCCGCAGCGGCCGCATGAGCATTCGTCGCTTTCGAGTTATCGACCCACTGCACGCCCCCGGCATCTAAGACGACCTCGCCGCGATGAGACTCGGGGCTGAAGGAGGCGAGCCCCTCCCGAATTTGCTCAGGCGTCGCCCCTTCGCCCAGGGCCAGAGCTATCGCCGCCAGAACGTCTTGCTGCAGCGAGTGCGACTGGTTCCGTTCAACCAAGAATGGAACTTCGCCCAGATCGATGACTCTTTGTGCGGAACCGGTGCGGTTATCGACGACAGTTTGGTTGTCGACGCCGATCTCGCCCGGGCGCGGCACGGCCATCCGCAGGGGCTGAAGAATCGACGAGGAGGCCCCAACCGCGTCCTCAGCCAATTTTCGCACCTCAAGATCTTCAACGAAAAAAGCCCGCATCTTCTGGGTTCGGTCGTAAACTCGCCCTTTGGCCCGCTGATAGTCGGCGAAGGCGCCGTGCCAGTCCAGATGATCGGCCTCGATATTCAAACAGATCGCCGAGGCCGGTTCGACAGTGCGAGTCGTTTCCAACTGAAAACTGGACAGCTCCACGACGAAAAGGGTGTCGTCACTGGCGATCCGCTGCGTGGCCGGAAGCCCGACGTTGCCGATCTGCCCCACCCGGTGCCCCACGGCCTCCATAATGGCGGTGAGCAGTCCAACAGTCGTAGTTTTGCCGTTCGTTCCGGTAACGCACAACCACGGGCGGCGTCCCTCATCGAGGCGCCACGCCAGTTCAATTTCGCTCCACAGCGGGATTCCGCTGTCAACAAGATCCCGCAGTGGCTGGGCGACTATGGGCAAACCCGGCGAAACAACGATCGCCTCCGGCTCCCATTCGATGACTTTTCGTGCCAGTGCCCCGCCATCTGGGTCGACGGTGACGGGGAACGTCGAGTCCTGCGCATTTTGGTCAAAACCACGCACCGTAACGCCCCGGTCGCGCAGCACTTTGATGGCTGAACGTCCGGAAGTTCCTAGGCCGATGACAGCGATGCGCGAAGGAATCACGGTATTGTCGACACCCATTCCCCATAGAAAATGGCGACTCCAATCAGGGCAAACAGCGCGGCCACTATCCAGAAACGAATGACAATGGTGACTTCCTGCCACCCTTTCAGTTCGAAGTGGTGATGCAGCGGTGCCATTCTGAACACACGTTTGCCGGTGCGTTTGAAGACGGCGATCTGGATGACATCAGACATGGTGATGACGACGAAGAGGCCGCCGATGATGATGGCCAGGAACTCGGTGCCCGAAAGGATTGAGATACCAGCAAATGCGCCACCCAGCGCCAAAGAGCCGGTGTCCCCCATAAAGATCCGAGCCGGGGCCGCGTTCCACCACAGGAAGCCGAGGAGCGCGCCGATAACCGCCGCCGAGAAAAGTGCCAGTCCCATGGGGTCTCGGGTGGTGTAACAGCCAGCCACGTTTTCGACTGCTCTCCCACAGGTTTGGCTGTACTGCCACAGCGAGATACCCAGGTAACCCGAGAACGCCGCAATGGTGGCACCGGTGGCCAAACCATCGAGACCATCGGTGAGGTTAACCGAGTTCGACCAAGCGACAACCAGGAAGTTGGCCCAAATGACGAAGAGGACGACACCGAGGGCGACACCTGCGAAGGCGAGGTTCAGTCCGGTTGGGCGAGTGAAGGAAAGTTCAAAACTGGCTGGAGTGATGCCACGGGCATTGGGGTTGATGAGGGCGAGTCCGGCAAAGAGTGACCCGACCGCCAACTGTCCAACAATTTTTGCCCACGGGTTCAACCCCAGACTTCGGTGTCGCGAGAGCTTGATGAAATCGTCAAGGAACCCGATGAGTCCTGTTCCAACGAGCAGAATTACCAGCAGCACCGACGAGTAGTCGGGAAGCATTCCCATCGAGGCAAAACCAATGAACCATCCCACCACGATGGCGAGGATGATGATGACTCCCCCCATTGTGGGTGTGCCTCGCTTCGTGAAGTGCGCTGTGGGGCCATCCTGCCGGATGAACTGGCCGTACTCTCGTTTGATGAGGAAGCGAATAAAGACGGGTGTCAACAATAAGCTGACGACCAGCGCAACACAAAAGGCGACGATGACACCGATCACCGGCAGATCCCCATTCTCTCAGCAGTCCGTGGCCGGACCTTCTGTTGATTCTGGTACGGAAAGTACCGCGTCGGCAACATTCCATACCCCTGATCCCCAAGAACCCTTGAGGAACAGAGTATCGCCACTTTCGATTATCTCAGGTAACAGCGAAATAACTTCATCGGGATGCTCAGTGGCATGTATCTCTGTTTCCGCCGGCAGTGCCTTCGAGATCGCTGCCGTCGCTTGCCCCACCCCGACTAGGACGTCAACCTGGGCTTTGTTGGCATGGGCCCCGACCTCTGCGTGCATGGACTGCGATTGCGGTCCCAGTTCCAACATTTCGCCCAAGATCGCCACTAGGCGCCCATTACCGGCGATCGCCCGGGCCGCCCGCAGTCCCGCGCCCATGGAGTCGGGGTTAGCGTTGTAACTGTCGTCGATAACAGTGAGCTGGTCCTTACCGTGCCAGCTTCGATCCCGCTGAACGTCCATCCGGTGCGGCGACAAAAGTGTGGAGTCTGCCATAGATTCGACCGCCTCCCCCAGGTCAACACCCAGAGCGACAGCGGCTCCCAACGCTGCGAGGATATTCGAAACCTGGTGTTCCCCTACCAGCCCGGGGAGGATCTGCAGCGCTGTGCGCCCAAGTTTCGCCGTGAACTGAGGACGTCCGGCCTCGTCGAGAGCGACCGATTCCGCACGCAGCTGAGCCGGGTTTTCAGCATTGGCACTGAAGAGCAAAGCGGGGCCCGGCGCCACCGAGAGCATCGCGAGGACGCGTGGATCATCGGCGTTGAGAACAGCCACCCCGCTGGGGAGAAGACCTTCCACCAGTTCCTGCTTCGCGTTCCCCAGGTTTGTCTCGCTCCCGAATCCGCCCAGGTGGGCGCGGCCGACCATCAGTACGACGGCCACATCCAAGGGCGCAATATCCGTGAGGTAGCGCAGGTGACCGACACCCGACGCTCCCATTTCTAATACCAGGAACTTCGTTTCGCAATCGGCACGCAAAATAGTCAGCGGGCAACCCACTTCATTGTTATACGACAGTTGTGGGAAAACTGTGGGAGCCTGACTCCCCAAAATTTGCCCGAGCAAATCTTTAGTAGTGGTTTTGCCGGCTGAACCGGTGATTCCCACGACACGGATCTGGCCGGCAGTGCGCAGTTCTCGCAAGTGTGCTGCGGCCAGGTCTCCCAGGGCAACCGTCGCGTCACCAACAACAATTTGACTGATGTTCTCAGCTGCGCGCCGGTTATCGTCGCCGGCCTCTGTGGAAGCTATTGGAGTTTCAACGATCGCGGCGACGGCACCGCTGTTGTAGGCACTGGCAATAAAGCGATGCCCATCAGTGTTCTCTCCGCGCCGGGCAACATAAAGTGACCCGGGGCCGCATTCGCGTGAATCAGTTTCTACGGAGCCCACAATCCGATTATTGGGGCCAACCAGCCGCCCCCCTGTCGCCGTGGCGACCCACTGCGCATCGTATTGCATACTTTTTCAACTTGTCTATAGTTCAGTTTGTCTGGGGTTCAGTCGGGAACAGCTGCGGCTCTGAGCTTGACCCCGGAATGGCCAGGGCCCTCACCGCGGCCGTGGACACCTTCTGAAACAGAGGCACTGCCGAATCTGACGACAGCTGCCCAGACCGCGGGTTATAGAGTACCACTGCGATCGCCAACTGTGGATTATCGGCCGGCAACGTTCCCGCCACCGTGGTCGCGGTTCCTCCCGTGGCAAGTTCCGCGGTTCCCGTCTTAGCGGCGGTTCGGTAGCCGTCAATGGCGGCTCCCTGACCCGTGCCCCTCTCATCAACTGTTACGGACTCCATCATCGTGAGGAGTACTTCGGCAGTTTCGGGGCGCACCGCCTGTGTCGGTTCGCTGGTCTCAATTTCGTGGAAAACGCCTTCACTATCGGTCCAGCCGCGCACAACTGTGGGTTGCTGCAGGATGCCTCCGTTGGCGAGGGCCGCGATGGCCGCGGCCTCTTGAATAGCAGTGATTGCATAACGCTGACCAAACATAGTGGTGTAGACGTCGCGACCGGCCCATTCGCTGGGCTCAGCGAGGATACCGGCCGACTCGCCCGGCAGCTCAATTCCCGTCGCGCTCCCCAATCCCATATTGACGAAGATGTTGTACCGGTCTTCCTTACTGACCTTTTCGCCAATGATCACCGTCCCGGTATTGGAAGATTCGGTGAGTATACCGGCGACGGTGCGCATATATGTTTCGTGGTTGCTGATATCGGTAATTGTTTCGCCATCGAAAGTTGTGTACCTGTCGGGAACAGAGAAAACATCAGTGGGTTTGACTGCCCCGGATTCTATTGCGGCCGCGACAGTGAATATTTTGCCAACCGACCCAGGCTCAAAGACCATTTGAACGGCTCGTGAAGTTTGTGGCCCTTTAAGCGGGGACTCCTGCTCTGAGTCCGCCAACACCAGCACTTCTGAAGTAGCAACATTCAAGATGACGACGGCTCCCCAGTCGGCCTCGTGCCGCTGAACGGCCTCATCCAAATCTGCCTGCACAGTTTCCTGCAGGTCGATATTCAAGGTGGTGTGCAAAGTCGCTCCGGGGAGGGCGGTAACTTTCGTGAGTTTGGCGCCGGGTATGACTTCCCCTTTTGGACCGATTTCGTAGGACTCCTCACCGGGGATGCCGGTGAGCACTTCGTCAAACATCAGTTCCAAACCGGAGTTTCCACTGCCTTCGGAGTCAACACTTCCGATAACCGTCGCCCCCACAGCTTCGTTGGGGTACACCCGCTCATAGACCGGCTCCCACTCGATGCCGTAAATCCCCAGACGCCGAATCTTCCGGTAGGTCTCAGCATCAACATTTCGCGCGAAATACTCGTAGGTCGACTCTCCGAGCATCATACCGCCAAGTTCAGCGACATCCATGTCTAGCAGCGGTGCCAGTTGTCGGGCCGCTTCGGCGGGCCCCGCGCCCACGAGAGTTCCCGTCTCGTCGCGATGCTCCCACTTGAGGATGTTCAACTGGTTGACCGCCAGGTGATATGTTTCGATCGAGTCGACCAGTGTACGACCATTGGCGTCGATGATCTTGCCACGAGGCGCGTTAATCGCAGATGCTGACGTCCTGACCCGCT
>CAYFQJ010000018.1:0-4629 GCA_964345205.1 uncultured Actinomyces sp.
CCATCCTGTAGATGACCTATTGGAGCCCGGTTCACTCGTACTGACTTGACCGATTTGCCCAAGCATTTTCGGAGGCCGGAGGGGCCGGATTGATCACCCCCGATTTGCCTCCGGAGGAAGCAGGAGAGTGGATTGCGGCGTCTGACCAGTACGGTCTGGAGCGCGTTTTCCTTTCTGCACCCTCGTCAACACCAGAGCGGCTCAAAATAATCTCAGATGCCTCGTCGGGTTGGGTCTATGCGGCCTCAACAATGGGCATCACTGGGCAGCGGTCAACTGTGGATTCTCGAACCAAGAAACTGGTCGAGGACACTCATGCGGCGGGAGCCGAAACTGTATGCGTGGGTCTCGGGGTTTCGAACGAGGCTCAGGCTCACCAAATCGGCAGCTACGCGGATGGCGTCATTGTCGGTTCGGCGTTTGTTCGTCCTCTTCTAGAAGAGGATTACGACCAAGCTTTGGAAAAAATCGCACAGTTGGCTCGAGAAATGCGGCGCGGACTTGACGCCGCCAGAGAGGTGAATGCCTAAATGTTGAAGGCTCACGTTGCCGCAGCGATGTCGTACCTGCCCGCGTCGATACCTTCCCCCAGTCGAGGGGTTTGGTGGCTCGGTCCTATTCCATTGCGCGCCTATGGAATTCTGATGGTCGCAGCGATGGCCCTCGCCATATGGATCACTCACCGCCGCTACGTTGCCCGAGGCGGTGCCGGCGACGTCGTTTATGACACGTCGATTTGGGCCATCGCTTTTGGCGTCATCGGAGGGCGGCTCTACCACGTCGCCACCACTCCGAAACAGTACTTCGGTGAGGGTAACGACCCGTGGGAGTTCCTCAAGATCTGGGAAGGCGGCATGGCAATCTGGGGCGCCGTTGGCCTCGGAGCTGTCGGCGCTGTCATCGGTCTTCGTATCGCGAAGCAGCGTGTGGGACCCTTCGCCGACGCCGTCGCCCCCGGACTCTTGCTGGCACAGGTTTTGGGACGCTGGGGTAACTACTTCAACCAGGAACTGTTCGGCGGCCCGACGACGCTGCCTTGGGGCCTCGAAATTGACACGGCGCATCTACCTGCCGATTACGCGGAGGGAACTCTTTTCCATCCGACCTTCCTCTACGAGGGACTGTGGAACCTGGCTATGGCGCTGCTGTTGATCTGGCTCGATCGACGGATCCGTTTCTCCTCGGGGCAGGTCATGTCGCTGTACCTTGTAATGTACGGTGTGGGTCGCTTCTGGGTAGAGGGTTTGCGTCTTGATGAGGCTCGAGTTTTCCTTGGTTTGCGTCTGAACGCTTGGACGGCGATGGCAGTTGTCATCCTTGGACTGGTGCTCTACTACGTCTGCGGACGCACCGCCGCCCCCACGCGGGTCTTGCCGGCAGAAAAGGCAGCCTATGTGTTGCGCAAGGGCAACCCTCAGGCTGCAGCTGAAGCAGAAGCTATCGGTGAGGAGCAGGTGGAAATAGCTGAGGAAGAAACACGGCTCGAAAGGGACGAGGAAGCTGCGTCGCGGGACGATAACGGCGACTAGTGTCTGGCTCGTCCTTCGGGGGGTCAAGGTTGTGCAAAATATTGCGGTTTTGAGCGTGAGATTAGTCCAGCGGTAAGCTAACTGTCGAGCGTCAGAGTAAGATGTAGAACTAGAGAGCGCCGAATTAGGCGCGGCTGAAGTCTGAAGAAGTGGGTAGAGTTAACGAATGCGTCGAGCGAAGATAGTCTGCACCATCGGCCCCGCAACTGAATCGGCCGAGAAAATTCAGGCACTGGTTGATGCCGGCATGGATGTGGCTCGGATCAACCGCAGTCACGGGACAGCAGAACAGCACGAAAAAGTAATCGAGAAAGTGCGGCGTGCTGCGCATACTTCGGGACGGGCCGTTGCGGTCCTCGTCGATTTACAGGGGCCGAAGATTCGGCTCGCCACATTTGCGGACGGCCCACAGGATTTGAAGATCGGTGACATTTTCACCATCACCACTCGCGATGTGCCCGGTACCAAAGAACTGGTGGGAACCACCTTCTCCGGGTTGCCAGGGGACTGCCGCCCCGGAGACCGTCTGCTGATCGATGACGGCAACGTGGCAGTGCGGGTTATTGACGTGACTGAAACTGATGTTGTTACTCGGGTTGAAGTTCCCGGGACAGTGTCGAACCACAAGGGATTGAACCTCCCTGGTGTCGCCGTTTCAGTTCCGGCTCTTTCTGAGAAGGACCGCGACGATTTGCGGTGGGGACTCAGGATTGGTGCTGACTTTATTGCACTGTCCTTCGTCCGTGACGCCGGTGACTACGATGATGTTCGCCAAATCATGGAAGAAGAGGGAATTGTCGTTCCCGTCATCGCGAAGATCGAGAAGCCTCAGGCCGTTAAGGACCTGCAGAGCGTCGTTGATGCATTCGATGGCATCATGGTTGCCCGCGGTGACCTGGGCGTTGAGATGCCACTTGAGGCAGTTCCGTTGGTGCAGAAACGGGCCATCGAACTGGCTCGTCGGGCCGCGAAACCGGTCATTGTTGCCACGCAGGTCATGGATTCGATGATGAAGAACCCACGACCAACACGTGCGGAAGCTTCCGACTGTGCGAACGCGATTCTTGATGGCGCCGACGCCGTGATGCTCTCCGGTGAAACTTCAGTGGGTGACTTCCCCATTGAGGCTGTGCGTACCATGGCTCGGATCATTGAGAACACCGAAGAAAACGGCGGCGAAAGAATCGCACCTCTTGGTGTCTACCCGACAGAGAGTTCCGGTGTTATCTGTGAGGCAGCGGCCGTTATCGCCACTAGTCTCGACGCAAAATATTTGGTCACCTTCACCGAGACGGGGACAACCGCGCGGCAAATGTCGCGGATGCGTAGCCCTATCCCGCACTTCGCTTTCACTCCGCATGCGAAGGTTCGTAACCAACTTGCACTTTCATGGGGAGTGGAAACATTCCTCGTCGACGAAGTCCAGCACACCGACCAGATGGTTGAGCAGGTGGACGACGTAACGCGTCGCCGCCGCCTTGTTTCTGACGGGGATCGTTTGGTGATTGTCGCCGGTATGCCCCCGGGTGTTTCCGGCGCCTCGAATATGGTTCGAGTCCGAGAAATTGGCTTGGACTGAGCTAGAATTCAAACAACTAACTAACCACCAGTTGCTGTGTTGGGGGACACAATAACTGGTGGTTAGTTCTATCTTCTGGCAAGATTACACTGTTGTGGTTTGGACCTAGGTCCCGGACCGCAGCCGGCTCTACCTGGCTAACGGCGCAAAATATGCGTACACCGGTGGGGCAAGGATGAGAAAGAAGATGAAGAAATGAATAAGAAGAATAATGGGCACCGGATGGTGTCGATCCGCGAAGTTGCGGGAAAGCGTCAAGCGAATAACCTCCTTGATTTCAGGTTGGCAGATGTTGTCCGCCCCTGGTTCTCCGGTGACGAACAACAGAAATACGCGTGGGCTTTTGAGGCGATTGACCATCCTCGCCGGCGCGCCAAAGCAGCGGCATCGCTCGGTTTGGAAATTCTGCCAGCGATGTAACTTTCGTTTGGTTTTGGGGCTGCCTCTTCGGAGGTGGCCCCCATTTTTTGGCCGGTTGTGTGACGACCCCGGTGTCGATAAGATCGAGGAACACAACTTTGGTGTAGCGCTAAACTAACTGAGAGGGGACAGCAATCATGGCAATTCACGCAGATCTCATGGCAGCTCATCACGACGGGTCAGAAACTTTTGTCCCCCAGCAGACCCCGCAGTTGGGTCAAGTTGTGCCCGTAAAGGTCTGGCTCTCTAAGGCAGGTCCCTACGACGACGTTGCGCTGAGGACCATGGTTGATGGGGAACAGGAGTTCTTCGAATCCAAACAGGTTGGTGAGGATAGCTTCGGGCGCACCTTTGAGATGAACCTTCCAATGAACAGTCCGGTGATGAACTACCGGTTCATGCTGCTGGACCATGAGAATTCCAGTTACGACTGGCTCAATGCGCGCGAAATTACCTCCGTCGAGCCCTCAGATGTTTACGACTTCCAACTGACGATCTTCGGGGGAGCGCCAGCGTGGGCTCGGGGTGGCCCGATTTACCAGATCTTTCCCGACCGCTTCGCCCGCTCGTCCGGTGCTGACGCACATGAGGTTCCCGACTGGGCGACTCCGCGTGAATGGACGGACCCTGTCGGCAGCTCTGGCGTGCAGCATGGCTACGAATTTTACGGAGGCGACCTCGACGGCATCATCGAGCATCTGGACCACATCGTCGATCTGGGGGTCCGTACCATCTACCTGTCCCCGGTGTTTCCCTAATCGGTGTGCTTCTCGCCCCCGATATTCCCGGCAGGTTCGGCGCACCGTTACGACGCCGCGACTTTCGACAGTGTTGATCCGGTTCTGGGCGGAGATGAAGCGCTGGTCCGGCTGACCGCTGCTGCTCATGAACGTGGCTTGCGCGTCATCGGCGACCTCACCACTAACCACACGGGTATTCGTCACGAATGGTTCCAGAGGGCCCTTCAAGACGAGAACAGTGAAGAAAAGACCTACTACCTGTGGCACGAGTACCCCGAAGAACACGTTGGGTGGCTCGGACATCGCAGTCTGCCGAAGCTGGACTGGAATTCGCCAGCTCTGCGCCGACGTTTGGCACAGG
>CAYFQJ010000018.1:4639-13993 GCA_964345205.1 uncultured Actinomyces sp.
TCTGTGGTCGCCAAGTGGATGTCCGAACCTTTCAATCTTGACGGTTGGCGTATTGACGTGGCTAATATGACCGGTCGGTTCAAGGACGTCGACCTCGCCCACGAGGTCGCGAAAATGGTGCACGATACGGCAGTCGCCGCAGACCGGGACGCCCTGGTGGCGGGTGAGCACTTCTTTGACGCCAGTGAAGACCTTTCAGGTGAAGGTTGGATGAGCACCATGAATTATTCAGGGTTCAGTCGCCCCGTGTGGAGCTGGCTCCTGGACCCCAACCGGCCAGTGTCGCCCGGTTTAGGTTTCATGCCGATGCCGATGCCGCAGCGTTCCGGGCAGGTTGTCGCGGCCTCAATGCGTGAATTCGCGGCTCGAATTCCGTGGCAGGTTCTTATCGGCCAGTGGAATATCCTCGGTTCCCACGACACTGCCCGAATCCGCACCCAAGTAGGTTCTCGCGCCAAAATGATCATCGCGGTCGGCCTCATGGTTACGTACCCGGGCACCCCAATGATTTTTGCCGGCGACGAATGGGAACTGGAAGGGACCTTTGGCGAGGACAGCCGCGTCCCGATGCCTTGGGACGATGCCGATCAACAAAACCCTGAAATGCACGACGTCTATCGACAGATGCTTCGCCTAAAAACAAACAGTCCGGCGCTGCAGCACGGTGGAATGCGCTGGGTCCTCGAAAGTGAGGATGCCATCGGTTTCCTCCGCGAATGCGAAACGGAAAGACTGCTGGTGATCGCGGCACGCCAGGACTGGGAAGGTGCGGACGTCTCAGCGGCTGTTCTCCAAACTGAGGATCCCGAGCAGCTTTTTGGTGACGGCAAGCTTTCCATGAACCCCGACGGCTCCGCGAAAGTATCCGGAAACACCGGAATCTCTATCTGGAGGCTTTGAGAGCTTTCCGGCAGTTTTCGGGGCCCTGACTCAAACTGGTCTCCGAAACTGCTGGACAACGCGCACTACCTTACATCTATTGACTAGACTTGACTCAAAACTTGCCGGGCGGGGACGCTCGAGACAAGACGGTAGCTAAGAAAGGTCAACTATGCGGATCGCGGTTCCCAAGGAAATCATGGACAGCGAGTTCCGAGCTGCAGCTGACGCCGAGATGGTGCAAGAGCTTGTTACGGCCGGGAATACGGTCACAGTTCAAGCTGGCGCTGGTTTAGGTTCTGGTGTCAGTGATGCTGATTATCGGGCAGCAGGCGCCAAGGTGACGGACAACGTTGACGAGGTGTGGGGCTCAGCTGAGCTGGTCCTCAAGGTCAAAGAGCCTCTGCCTCAAGAGTATCGCTACTTGCACCCCGGGCTGACTATCTTCACTTTCCTGCACCTCGCCGCTGACGAATCTCTTACGCACGCTCTGCTGCGCTCGGGCGCGACCGCAATTGCCTACGAAACGGTCACCGGTCCAGATGGCGGGCTGCCGCTACTGGCTCCCATGTCAGAAATTGCGGGCCGAATGTCGGTGCCGGTCGGCGCCTGCCACCTGATGCGTTACGACGGCGGTTCCGGTGTCCTCCTCTCGGGCGTTCCCGGCACGCGTCACGGACGGGTCGCTATTATCGGCGGGGGGACAGCAGGACAGTCAGCGGCGATGATGGCCGTCGGAATGGGCGCGGAAGTTTCAGTGCTCGATATTTCCCTAGAACGTTTGCGTCAGCTCGAGGCACGATTCGGAAGTCGCGTTAACCTCTTGGCCAGCAACGAAGCTGCGATCGCCAGGGAGGTTGCTGAAGCGGACCTGGTTATCGGCTCTGTTCTGATCCCCGGAGCCAAAGCTCCGAAGCTAGTAACCAACGAAATGGTTGCCAATATGCGCCCCGGATCGGTCCTCGTCGACATTGCAATCGATCAGGGAGGATGTCTCGAAGGCTCGCGTCCCACCAGTCACGGCGATCCTACTTTTGAGCTTAACGGTGCCATTTTTTACGGTGT
Source organism: uncultured Actinomyces sp. (assembly GCA_964345205.1). Taxonomy (GTDB): domain Bacteria; phylum Actinomycetota; class Actinomycetes; order Actinomycetales; family Actinomycetaceae; genus Scrofimicrobium. The sequence continues at coordinate 6,584 of CAYFQJ010000018.1, forward strand.
TGGCAATATGCCTGGCGCTTACCCGCAAACCTCGACGGCAGCTTTAACCAATGCGACGCTACCCTACGTGCTCGAGCTTTCGCGCCGAGGGATCCGCGGGGCTATCGAAGCAGACCGCGGTTTAGCAGCCGGAGTCAATATCTACCAAGGGGTGCTGGTCAACGACAAGGTAGCGCAAGCTTTCGGCCTTCCCTGGGAAAAGCTCGCCATCGACTAGTTACTATGCGTGCCCTCACCGCGCGTCCGCTTCAATGTTTATTTCCCCACCATTAGTAAGGACGTTTTTTGTGCAGAAGTTCCGTAATCATTCACGCCGGTTTGTTGGAGTCGCTGCGGCGGCTCTCTTGATGGCTGGGTCCGTCAGTGCCTGCTCATCAGACCAAAAGGCGCAACAGAGCAGCGAACCGTCGACGCCGGTAGTGGATGCCGATGCCGACCGCATTTTGGCTGATTGCCTTATCGGCGATTGGGAGGGCGACCTGAAGCAGATTTTCGGTGACGAAATCCTGGAGCCGGGTGACTTCTTCTCTGTGAGCTTCGACGGAACGACAGTCACCGAGAGTTCAAATGTCCATATGATCGGTGAGGATAACTCTGCTGAGATACCCGTGACGTTCGAGATGACGCTCGAGGGCGAAACCACCCAAGAATATCTGGTGGTTGGCGGCTATCTTGTTTACGGTGAGGGAATCGACGCGACGGGGACCGCCTATTCGAGGCAGACTGTAGAAGGTCAAGAGCCCACCTCCCAATCAGACGATATTCAGTTCAACAGTCCTGGGTATTCGGTCGCGATTACGTGCTCTGAGACCGATATGGTGATGACTCACGTGTCACCGTTCCAGGATACCGAAACTCAACCAGAGGCGTTGCTGGAACTGAAGTTTACCCGACGGTAAAAGCGGTTTCCGCAGGTCAGATATGGGGCCCGCGAATGCACAGTTTGAAATTTGGTAGAAGAAATATTTGCTGGTGCCATTAATCTTGGTTAATTGTGGAAGGCACGCGCGCTAGCCTTATGGACTCACTGCAGTGACGGTTCAGGTGACCAAAGAGCATTCGTTTGGGGACTTTCCAGCCTTCTAAGTTCACCCTTGTTGACGCAGCGAGCGCACAGATCTTTACCGCAATACGTGTGTATTTTGTTTTGTTTGTCTCTGCAACTCTAGTATCTTGAGAGCCCCTAAGGGGAACTACTATGCGTCGATCTAAAACACTTCTTACCTCTACCTTGGCGGTATTAGCGTTAGCCCTAGTGGGCTGCTCTGGCGGTTCCGGTCAGTCAGGCGCCAAGCCGAACGATGAGCTCGGCCCTCTTGACGAATATTTGTTCTCTGCCTACGGCGGCGAAGACTGGACCGAGGAAGCTGCTAACGCCCAGATGGAGCAAGTCGAAGAACGGTCGCAGAATGTATGCAGAAGGAAGGGTTCGAGTACATTCCTTGGACCGGCTATGTTTCCATCAGCATTCCCGGTGAAGACTGGGAGGATCCCGACGATCTGGACTGGTCAAGTTTAGAGTTCATCGAGCAGTATGGCTTTGGTGCCTTTACTTCTCCGGGTGAGAAGATTGACGCATATGAGGGGGGACGAGGGGCCTGAAGAAGATCCCAATGAGCAGTACGTTCAGTCGTTGAGTGATTCAGAACAGGAGGCGTACTGCGTTGCCCTCTATGGCGAGATGACCTATGACGAAGAGTTTGATTACGAGTTCGGTGGGGGGATCGAATACGGTGACGGTTGCTACGATCAGGCCTACGAGCAAGTTTACGCCGAAGATTCAATGATCTCGGTTTGGGAAGATCCCCAGTTCGAGGATTTGGTATTGGCCATGGAAGAAATGTACAGCGGCAATATTGATAGTCCTGAAATGGCCGCACTCGACGCGGAATGGAGCGCTTGCATGGGGCGTGCAGGTTACTCGGATATGAAAGTTCGTACGGATGCGCAAGATATGGTCTACGACCAACTGTTCGAGCTTTACGCTCTGGAAAGCGATGACACTGAAACGGACGGATTTGAAATACCCTAGTCTGAGGTGGAACGCCTGGCCGCTGAAGAAATCAAAGTGGCCACAGCCGATTACCACTGCGCAGTAGAGGCTGATTACGACAAGCGTGTACAGGTAATCGACTTTGCAGCTCAGCAGGAGTTCGTTGATGCCCACCGGGACCAACTGGATGTTTTCAGAGCGGCGATCGCTAACGCGAGGCAAGCTGACGACAACTAGATAATTCGACGAGTACACATCGAACAGCCAGGCGGAACTGTGTCAACAACTCAGCCAGAAAATTTGGGTAGTGCAGAATCACTTGCTGGGGAAAATGGTGACGGAGACGTTGCGGCTCCCACCGTGTGGGCTGGTGGCAGACTAGTTGGCCTTGTTGCAGTCGTCGCGGTCGTTTCGTTGCTGGTGGGCATACTTTCCATGAAGTTCATCGTCTCACCGGCAGATATCGCCGCAGGCGCGGCGGAACCTGAGGCGGGACCCGTTACCGCTTTGGACGAGGAGCGGGTAATCGAAAACACTCTGACCGTTCGAGGGGAAGTTACTTATGCCGATCCGACCGACGTCACCATCGATGCTTCTTTCGCAGAGGGACGCCCCATTGTCACCGGACAGGCCACCACAGTCGGTGAAACGCTAGGGGCCGCAGCTGTTGCCTTAGAAATCGTCGGCAGGCCTGTCATTGTTCTACCCGGCGAACTTCCCGCCTACCGTTCCCTCTCGATTGGGATGAGTGGCCCCGATGTCACCCAGCTGAAAGAAGCCCTGGCGTCTTTGGGTTTTGACTCCGGCAACATGGATTCCGACGTGTACCAGTGGGCAACGGCAACGGCCGTAGGGAAACTTTACGATCAGGTCAGATACAGCTCAAATACCGGTGGGGAAGAGGCAGCTGAACAGCTGCGGCTCGCCCAAGCCAATCTGCGGGCAGCCGATACTGCGGTCACCGGAGCTAACGCGGCGTGGCGAGCTGCAGCCGATGCCGGGGCAACAGACTTGAGCATGGAAAACGCGGCGATCGAGGAGGCAAAAGCTAACTGGGCCGATGCCTATACCGAGCTGGAAACAGCCCAGGTGGCTAACCAGCCAACCCTTCCTTCAGGTGAAGTCCTTTTCGTTAAGTCATTGCCACGACGTGTTGACGGCATTTACGTGGCGAGGGGCGACACCCTCGAGGGCATGGCGATGACACTTTCCGGGGCGACCTTGACGGTTCAAGGCACCGTGGGGCTCGCGATGCTGAGATCTCGGAAGCCGGGATGGAGGCCTTCTATGAATCTCCCAGCGGCGAACCTCTTATTGCAACCATTAAGTCCATCACCCCGCCAAGTGCAAAGACAGAAGATGACGGGGAAGGCGGGGAAGGTCGCTACGTGCTGAAGTTGGATCCCGGACCCCTTACCGAAGCCCAAATCACCGCCATGCGTGGCGCCAACGTGCGGGTTGATATTCCTCTGGAAAGCATCGGTGGGTCGTGCTTGCCGTGCCGGTCGTCGCTTTGTCTGCATCGGCGGGGGGAAGCAACCAAACTGAACTTCTCGTACCGACTGACAACGACCAGTTTGCGTCAGAACTAATCCAGGTTGACACCGGGCTATCCGCCGGTGGTTTCGTGCAGGTCACTTCAGTTGATGAGCGGTTCGTTGTCGGCGCTAAAGTTGTGGTGGGACGGTGAAACTGTCTTCAGCTTGGAGGAAGGTCCGCTGGCGTCAGCTGCGCACCGAGCTGGACGGAGAGAAAACGGTCGTGGGCGCAAACGCTTCCAAAGGTGAAGCAGAGTTATCAGATGGCACCGAAAGTCCCGCGCCGTCAGCGCCGCACCCCCTGATTCAACTACAGGATGTCACGCGTATCTTCCCGGGCACCCCAGCGGTCCAGGCTCTGTCCACAGTTAACTTGACGGTCAACTCGGGAGAGTACGTGGCCATCATCGGGCCCTCCGGTTCCGGCAAATCAACGATGCTGAACACTTTAGGTCTGTTGGACAGACCCAGTTCAGGTTCGTACCACTTCGAAGGTATCGACGTTGCCGCACTATCCGAGGACGAACGGGCAGCGCTGCGAGCGGGCGACATCGGTTTCGTCTTCCAAAGTTTTCATCTGCTGCCGACCAGAACAGTTCTGGACAACGTGGTGCTGTCGACGACCTACGCCGGAATCCCGCGGCATGAGCGGGAAGCCCCGGCGCGGGAAGCTCTGGAACGGGTAGGGATGAGCCATCGCGCCACCTTCTATCCGGGAACTCTCTCGGGTGGAGAGAGGCAAAGGGTCGCAATCGCGCGCGCGGTCAGCACTTCGCCCAGACTTCTCCTGGCGGACGAGCCGACGGGAAACTTAGACCGCGACAATTCCCGTGCAGTCATGTCTCTGTTCGAGGAACGCAACGCCAGCGGACTCACGATCGTCATGATCACTCATGATGCAGAAGTGGCGCAGGCAGCCCAAAGGCGAGCAAATATCAGCGACGGTCGACTGACGGAGGTAACCTAAATGGGGCGCCGTAAAGACTTAGCCTCCAAACTAAAGGCGAGGGCGGCCTCACGGCGTGGCAAGTCTGATTCACGCAGTGGTTTCACCTTCCGCGACCTCACCCACGAAGCTCTGGAAGGGGTGGGAGCTCGTCCCTCGCGACTTTTCATCACCCTGGCGGGAACAGTTTTAGGCATCGCGGCACTAGTTGCGACTTTGGGCTTTCCCAAACGACGGCCGCCCAAATCGGGAAGAGTTTTGACCTGCTCCAGGCCACGCGAGTCACTGTCGCTCCGGGCTCAGCTGCGGCACGTGACGGTTCCGAACGTACCTTGTCGGCCCTCCCTTGGGATTCAGTCACCCGAGTTCAAGACCTGGTCGGCGTGGAGCATGCTTCCCTGTACGCCTAGGTTCCCGCCGCAACACCTGTCGAAGCGGTGCAACTATTCGACCCGTCCCTCGCCTCAACGACGCCGCCACCAGTAATCGCGGGTTCGCCCGAACTCTTCGACGTGATTGGCGCTGATCTCCAAACCGGTCGAACCTTCGACCAGGGCCACAACGAACGCGGCGACCGTGTGGTGGTGCTCGGACGTGATGCTGCCGAGAAGTTAGGGATCAACAGGGTGGCAGGGCAACCAGCAGTCTTTATTGGGGGACTGCCGTACTCGGTTGTGGGAATCATCGACAGCGTCGGTGCTCGGGAAAATGTCCTAAGATCGGCAATCATTCCTGTCGAAACTGCGCGTGCAGATTTCGGTTTGAGAGCAGCAAGCAGCTTGGATATCCAAGTACAAATCGGCGCGGGGCAACTGGTCGGACGCCAAGCACCGATCGCTTTGGACCCCAACGACCCGGAGTCTTTCAAAGTCGGAGTTCCGGTCAGCATCGAATCGTTACGCGGAAGAATGACTGGAGACGTCAATGTCCTCTTCGTGGCTGTCGGCATCGTCGCCCTCATCGGTGGGGGAATAGGCATTGCTAACGTCGCGCTCCTTTCCGTGACTGAAAGGCGCGGGGAAATTGGCCTCCGGCGTGCCCTCGGAGCCCGGACAACGACCATCGCCCAACAGTTCATTCTCGAATCTCTCACCACGGGGTTTCTCGGCGGCCTGATCGGAGCCGCATTGGGGTTGTTGGCCGTCGTGGCAGTATCGGTCTTTCAACAGTGGACGCCCGCCGTCGGCTGGTGGGTGCCAGTCTTTGGTATCGCCGCCGGAATGCTTGTTGGGTTGGTTGCTGGGATGGGGCCGGGGCCGCCTAGCTTCTCCTTCGCGAGGGCGCAGGTAGGAGGCTCAAAACCGTCCAACCTGCGTATTGACCGTATCTGCGGGACAATGGGAACGATAACAGGTGTCCTTCTGGCCAACAGTGTCCCGGAAGGCGAATCAAGTTTCTGGAGGGCCAATGCCTCACCGCGACGGAATACACATAGAGGAAGAGGAACTGCCCGGGATCGGTCTTCGTGACGATTTCATGACAGCCGCGGGGCGCCGGGTTGGGGTGGTGACGCACCGCGACGGGCACCGGGAACTGCTGATTTACCGGAAACAGGACGCCGATGCTGTCGCCGAATCTATCTCGCTAACTGAGGGCGAAGCCGATATTTTAGCCGAGTATTTGGGTACGCGACTGGTGATGGACAGACTCTCACGTGTTGTCGACCAGGTTGACAGTCTAGACAGCGAAAGAATCACTGTTGAACCCGGAACCCTGCTTGACGGAATGACTCTGGGCGACGCCGCGATACGGCAAAATACCGGAGCTTCAATCGTCGCCATCTGGCGTGACAAAGAGGTAACGGCGTCACCGATGTCGGACTTTCGAGTTCAAGCGGGCGACAGTCTAGTCATTATCGGCAGTCGGAATTCACTCAACGCAGCCAAAGCTGTCATCGGCGGGGTCTGACGTGGATTTAGCGCGTACGCTCATGGAGTTAGGCGGCATCATCCTGGGAATGGGCCTCCTGGGCCGTCTCGCCAGTTTGATCGGCCTTTCGCCAATTCCGTTTTACCTCCTTGGTGGTCTGCTTTTCGGGGTCGGTGGTGTGATTCCACTTTCCGGTGCCGAGGACGAGTTCATCGAAATTGGGGCGCAGCTGGGAGTCATCCTCCTTTTGTTCATGCTCGGTTTGGAATACTCAGCGCGGGAACTGGTCAGCAACCTGAAAACTCACTACGTTTCGGGACTGCTGGACTTTGTCCTTAATGCTGCCCCCGGAGCGATAATCGGCCTCATCATGGGTTGGCCTCCAGCAGGGATCATGGCGATGGCCGGCGTCACTTACGCGACTTCCTCGGGCATTGCGGCGAAACTGCTGGGCGACTTGGGGCGCGTCGGCAACAGGGAGACTCCGATAGTCCTTTCGGTACTCGTGTTCGAGGACCTACTGATGGCCGTCTACCTCCCGATCCTCATGGCGCTGCTGGCCGGGGTTGGCCTCCTTGGGGGACTGGTCTCTGTCGTCGGTGCCCTGGCTGCCGTCTCGGTGGTTATGTTTATCGCCCTGCGGTTCGGCAAACAAATCAACAAAGCAATTTTTTCCCCCAACGATGAGCTGCTCTTACTGGGAACATTAGGGCTGGTTCTGGTGGTGGCTGGTTTCGCCGAAGAAATGCACGTCTCCACTGCTGTGGGGGCCTTCCTTGTGGGGATTGCGCTCTCGGGACATGTCGCCGAAAGTGCGCAGGCGGTCCTAACCCCGGTGAGGGACCTTTTCGCGGCCGTATTCTTTGTCTTCTTCGGCATGCAAACTGACGCACGTCTGATCCTCCCCGTGATTGGGGTGGCCTTGCTGCTGGGGCTCATCACAACGATAACTAAGGTTGCGGTGGGGATGTGGGCAGCGCGGCGGGCGGGGATTGGCCTGCCCGGACAGATTCGTGCGGGTACCTTGATGGTGCCCCGCGGCGAGTTCACTATTGTTATTGCCG
>CAYFQJ010000018.1:14003-14561 GCA_964345205.1 uncultured Actinomyces sp.
ATCGGTCCTCTTGCTGCCGCCTACGTGATGCTCATGGCGGTTGTGGGGCCGATATTGACTCGCTTCGCCGACCCGATTGCAAACCTCGTTACTTCTTTGGGAGGACGAAAGAATAAGTAGGGGAGGGGGAGCCTGCTCTTGCGATCACTTGGTTGAGGTGCGTTTTGATTGCCGCGCCTTTGCAGCACATCTCCCTGGTCCCGTTCACGAACCATTATTAATGTAGCAGCCACTGTAAAAAGTGAGAAACACGTTGTCAGAATCCTCCCCGGCGACCAGGGGGGTGCGAGATCCCCGGCGCGCTCTCGACAGAGGCGTGGGTGGAGTCTGCCTTGCCGGGGTCAGCTGATAGTTTCAATCCATACTCTGTGTTTTTCCCCACGTCATCCGAGTAGGCACCCAGGGGAGTGAGGCAATGACAGGCCGGTTAGCCGCCACGTCGAAAGGTGAAGTGTACTCGGCAACTGCCTGCAAAGGTCAGGCCATGTTTGGTGCCGATGAAGGTACCCCGAGTGAGATTCGAACTCACAACAAGCCGGGTTTGAGCCGACCGCCTCT
>CAYFQJ010000019.1:0-6372 GCA_964345205.1 uncultured Actinomyces sp.
TCCAACCCCCTGGGCTAGGCCCCACAGGGATTCGCCCCTGGCGACTGAGTGAGTCTGCACCGGACCTGCATAGGGAGAGGTGCGCAGTTGTAAACCGATCCCCAAAGCGATCACGACTGCAACGGCCACAGCCACAAGGTACACAACGACCCGAACAACGATTACAGGCAACGCACGGGAAACGGCCGGCCGCGCAGAAAAGGGGACCTTAGCTTCAGAACTGCGAAGAAGGCGGAAGGCCTCCAAGTCAATAATTCGCGCCTCAGCAGAATGCTCCGCTGCCCACGCGTGTTGATCCCACGAGATAAGCGTTGATGATGTTGGTAATGCGCTCATGGCCTGCACCTCTCGAAACCGAAGTCGAACATGTGTTCGTCGAACACCTGTACGATATCGCATCTGCGGGCCAATGTCGAGACTTGCTCGAACATATGTTTCATTTTCTGGAAAATTGGCGTAATCTCAACAATAAGTGTCAACGCCGCGTCAAGGTCAGAAGGAGCCCCCAGTGACTCACAGCAAGTTATCGTCTCGACAGTTGCAGATTTTGGAAGTGATTCGCCAAAGCATTGACGAGCGCGGCTACGCTCCGACGGTGCGCGAAATTGGTCAAGCAGTCGGTCTGGCGTCCCCCAGCACCGTGAAACACCACCTTGATGCTCTAGAGGAACACGGCATGCTGAACCGGGCCCCCGGCACTCCGCGGGCCATTGACGTACGTGACTCGAAACCTTCTGAAAGCGATCCATTACCCCCAGTATTCAGCGGGGTTCCGACAGCATCGATAATCGAGATCCCCGCTATCCACGCTGAGGGCGATACAGCGGTGGTTCCACTGGTGGGCCGCGTCGCCGCGGGTGCCCCAATCACAGCTGACCAGCACGTGGATGACTATTTCTCCCTGCCGACCCGACTGACTGGTGGCGGCCACCTCTTCGTTCTGGAAGTGAGCGGCGACTCGATGGTTGACGCTGCAATCTGCGACGGAGATTTCGTCGTGGTGCGATCACAGCCCGACGCGACCGATGGCGATATTGTCGCCGCGTCCCTCGACGATGAGGCAACAATCAAAGTGCTCTCTCACAGTGACGGACACCGGTGGCTCCTGCCGCGCAACGATGACTATTCACCAATCCAGGGTGATCACGCCACGATTCTGGGTAAGGTCGTCACTGTCATCCGCCCGCTCTGAGCGTCCTCGCCCTTCGCTAAACACTAAGGGCCCCACCTTGGCGGTGGGGCCCTCAACAGTTTAAACGCGCAGCAAACAGTCAGAAACCAAGGTTGCGGGCAACCATTTTGACCTGTTCTGCCGATGCCTGCATCCCGGCGAGTTCCTCTTCGGTAATCGGGGGAACCAGGACCCTCCCGGCGCCTGCCCTTCCCACGATCGTGGGGGCTGCCAGACACACGTCCGAGATTCCGTACCAGTCATCCAAAAGTGAGCTGACCGTGAGGACCCGGCTTTCGTCGCGCAAAACCGCCCCCACAATTCTGGAAGCCGCCAGCCCGATCGCATAGTTAGTCGCGCCTTTGCCGGCGATAATCTTGTAGGCCGAATCGATCACTTCATGCGCAATTTCTTCTCGCAGTTCACGATTAAAGGTTCGCCCCGTCAACGTCGGCCCCCACTGTTCAAGGGGGACGTTGCCAATTTCGGCACTGGACCAGAGCGCCACCTCAGAGTCGCCGTGTTCACCCGTGACATAAGCGTGGATGTTTTGTGTCGCCACCCCGGTTTCGCGGCTCACCAAGTAGCGCAGTCGCGAGGTGTCCAAGACGGTTCCGGAACCGAAGAATTGGTTCCGCGCCCCGCCCGCAAGTTTCAAGCTGACGTATGTGACAACATCAACCGGGTTAGTGATGAACAGATAGATCGCGTCAGGAGCAACGCTCAGGAGCTGCGGGACGATCACTTTCATGAGGTTAACGGTCGAGGCCGCCAACTCAAGTCGACTCTGTCCGGGTTTCTGCTTCGCCCCGGCAGTAACAATAACGAGGTCGGCGCCGCGGACAATTTCAATATCGTCCGATCCCTCGATCGAACCCAACGGCGTGAACTGAATCCCGTGGGCCATATCTAATGCTTCCGCTTCGACCTTTGCCCGGTCAATATCGTAAAGAACGACGTCGCGAGCGTCTCCTCTCATCGCGCAAGCATAGGCAACGGCGGTCCCAACCGCCCCCGCACCGACGATCGCAACCTTAGAGGGGCGACCAAAAGCGGAAGGGTACAGGCTAGTAGCAAAACCTTGTGTCATAATCCATCCGTTCAGGGTTTAGACGTGGTTCCGAAACATATTTTGTTTCATCAACAGCTTACTCCACTGGAGCACCGACAAAATAGGGTATTCACGCCCGAACAGTTGCGAAATCTGTATCGGGATCGCATTCACGAGCACCCATTTCGACCTCGTCCATCTACAGACTATTGGGGTCGCCCCTACCCAGTCGCTGCAGAGCATCCCGCACGACCTGCGGGTTCTGGGTATTCCAATACGGCAGCAGTGACCTATAAATGAAACCACCGTACGATTTCGTGGCGATGCGTGAGTCAAGAATCGCCACGACGCCCTTATCGGTGGCTGACCGCAGTAGGCGTCCGGCCCCCTGCGCCATGAGGAGGGCGGCTGGCGCCAGGGTGACCTCCAGGAACGGATTGCGTTCCTGACGAGCCACTGCCCGCTGCTGAGCCTGAACAACCGGGTCGTCCGGCCTCGCGAAAGGAATCCGGTCGATCACAACCAGGCGACAGGCCTCCCCCGGCACGTCAACCCCCTGCCAGAGCGAGAGGGTGCCCACGAGTACCGCATCCCTGTCGGCACGAAACTCTTCGACCAGGGCCGAAATACTGTCCTCGCCCTGGAGTAGAACCCGAAGTTCCGTGTCGGCCCGCAACCTTTCGGCAGCGGCCTGGGCGCCGCGTTGGGACGAAAACAATCCGAGTGCTCCGCCCCCTGCGGCCTCCACAAGGGCGACGAATTCATCGGCGGCCTCGGCAGAGATACCCTCGCGACCCGGTGGCGGCAGATGCGCAGCGGCGTACAGGATCCCCTGCTGCTTGGTGTCGAAAGAGGTGCCGACATCGAGGAAAACGCAGGGGCGCGATGACAGTCCAATCCCGCTTTGGAACGCAAACTGGTCGAACGTTCCCCCCAGCGCCAATGTTGCTGAGGTCAGCACTGTCGGATGGTCAGAAAACAGGTTACTTTGCAGCAGGCTAGATACGTCCAGCGGAGCGATGTTGAGACGGTTCGTTCCGGCGACTGTTTCCGAAATCCACGTGATCGTCGATTCGGTGTCGGCCGCCCACGCATCGAGCACGTCCTGCAATGCCTCGAGTTTGGCGCGCGCCAGCTGCACTTCCGCCACATTCTTGGCGGAGGACGATGCGGTCAGCTCCTGCCGGCACTGCCCCACCACCGAATCCAAGTCCCGAATGTTTTGATGCAAGGATTCGGTACGTAACGTCAGGAGACCGGGCTCCAACTGGTCCAAGGCTGCCTGCATCCGGTCGCGGGCCTCCTCCAAATCGGCCGCCGCACTCCCTGAAACGGTGCGCACCGCTCGGGCAGCGCTCGAAACCGCTCCCGCAGTGAGCTGTTGGGTTCCCTGCGAGCGGACCCGGTTGGGAAGGTCGTGAGCCTCGTCGACCACCAGACCGGTGAACTCGGGAAGAACGTCGGAACGCCCATTGGCGTAAACCCCTAGAAGCGCATGGTTGGTGACGACAACGTTCGATTGGAATGCTCTCTCGCGGGCGGCCTCGGGGAAACACTCGGCCAAATAGGGGCAGCTGCTGCGGAGGCATTCCCGACGCGTGACAGAAACCTGATTCCACGCTGAAGCTCCGACCGCAAAGGGAACGTCGTCCCGGTCGCCCGTAGTTGTTTCATCTGCCCACTCGCGAAGCTGTTCGACCTGTTCCTGCCCCAGGCGCGCCTCGTCGGCCTCTTCCCACAGCATTTCGTCAGCCCCGAATCCGCCAGCCAGCCGGAAGCGGCACAGATAGTTTGACCACCCCTTCAACAGGGCAAAGGAAACTTCATTCTTACCCTCCCCCGCCAGCACGTCGCGAACCAGCGGGGCATCCTGGTTGATGATTTGCCTTTGGAGCGCCAACGACGAGGTCGATATGAGCTGAGTGGTGTCCGTCTGGGCGGCGCGCAGCATCACCGGGACCAGGTAGCCTAAAGATTTCCCCACTCCGGTCCCCGCTTGGACCACCAGGTTCGAGTCCCCCGTCAAAGTGTCAGTGACCGCAACTGCCATCTGCTCTTGTTCGGGACGCGTCTGGCCGCTGCGCGCGGCGACAACTTTAGCCAGGGTCCGCAAGGTTTCATCGTCACTCATTATTGACCGGACTGTTCACTTCCCCAAGCCGGCGAGCCAGCCCATCGTGCACCCGCGCCACCAGATGTACGCCCTCCTCAGTCCATTCGTTCGGCTCAAGAGGGTGCCCTCAGTGAATGGGAGGACCACATCCATCAGAACTTGTGGTCTGGGCAGTACATCGGCGATACGTTGGCGCAGTGCCGGAATTCCCTCACCGGTATATGCCGAAACGAATGAAGCGTCCGGGTATTGGGCCCTCAGGACCACTAACTGTTCGGGCGTCGCCCAGTCAATCTTGTTGAGGACGATGATTTCCGATATTCCATCGGTCCCCTCAACCTCACTCATGACCTCATGAACCGCCTCGACCTGCGCTTCGGGCTCTGGGTGAGCCGCGTCGACCACGTGGAGCAGAACATCGGCCTCGCCCACCTCTTCCAGGGTCGACCGGAAAGCCTCGACCAACTGTGTGGGGAGGTTACGCACGAAACCGACGGTGTCGGTAAGGGTGTAAACACGCCCGTCTGAGGTAGTGTCGCGCCGCACTGTGGGATCGAGAGTCGCGAAAAGCGCGTCCTCCACCAGAACTCCCGCCCCGGTGAGTGCATTCAACAGCGTTGATTTGCCGGCGTTCGTGTACCCGAGGATCGCGACGGCCGGAATTTTCCCTCGCCGACGTGATGCCCTTTGTGTCTGCCGCGCCGGGGCCATTTGGGCAATTTCTTGGCGCAAACGGGACATCCGCTGCCGAATCCGTCGCCGGTCCAACTCGATCTTGGTTTCTCCCGGCCCGCGCGAACCGATCCCCGCACCGGCAGCCACTCGCCCTCCGGCCTGTCGAGACATCGATTCACCCCAGCCGCGGAGTCGGGGCAGCAAATACTCTAGTTGCGCCAGCTCAACCTGGGCTTTCCCTTCACGAGACTTAGCGTGTTGGGCAAAAATATCGAGAATGACCGCGGTCCGATCAACCACTTTCGCGCGGACAACATCTTCGAGGGCGCGACGTTGCGATGGGGAGAGGTCCCCGTCCACAATCACAGTGTCCGCTTCGAGGTCGGCCACGACCCGAGCCAGCTCCTGCGCCTTACCGCGGCCCAAGTAGGTTGCGGGGTCAGGCTTATCTCGGTTTTGCAGGAAAATGTCGAGGACCTCGGAGCCGGCAGTTTCCGCTAACGCCGCCATTTCGCTGAGCGAATTTTCGGTTTCAGCGCGGGTCTGGTCGGCCGTTACCGCCACGAGGATTACCCTTTCGAGGCGCAACTGGCGATACTCAACCTCACTGACGTCTTCCAGTTCTGTTGAATGCCCCTGAACGCGGCGGGTACCGTGACGCGCCTCCCGCTCAAAATGCCCCGGTTGGTGCAGATCTGACTGGTTGACCGTGGATACCAATGCCGAAGCCCGTCGCGCCAAAACTCTCTCGGCAATGTCATGTGCTCGTTGGACTTGCTGCTCGTCCGGTTTGGAACCGTCCGCCGACACTGGCGCCAATTCGTTCTCAGTTGACTCGTCGAAGATGTCCATCGGTCCTCCCCTATTCCCTCCCAGTCTGCCACGTTCTGCTCCCCGGCCGGTGCTTATCTGGTTTACTTAGCAACTGTGAGCGAACATTATTTTTCCGAATCTGAAGTTTCGTCCCCCGAAGACCTGCGGCTATTACAGGTCGAAGCGCGCGGGAAAAACCTACAAATGTGGGTCAGCAGCCGAGTTTTTTCTTCCACTCGGCTCGACCCGGGCACCCGGGAACTACTTCGCGCTGTCCCGGAAATTCCCGCTGGCACCGTTCTGGACCTCGGGTGCGGCTGGGGTCCGGTGGCTGTCGCCGCCGCGCTAGAGAACCCCGAAAGTTTCGTGTGGGCGGTCGACGTGAATCCTCGCGCGCTCGCCCTCACCGAGAGGAACGCTGAGGTCAATAACGCCACTAACGTCATTCCGCTACTGGCCGAAGAGGCACTGAACAAGGCGAGCGCAGAACAGGTTCGTTTCCGGACGATCCTGTCGAACCCTCCAGTACGGATCGGTAAGGCTCAACTC
>CAYFQJ010000019.1:6382-14310 GCA_964345205.1 uncultured Actinomyces sp.
GGCGTGGTTGGGTATGGGCAAGAACCTGGGTGGCGACTCGTTGATCAAGTGGCTGCGTGGTGAAGGCTGGGAGGCCGATAAGTTCTCTTCCCGCAAGGGGTACCGAATCATTTCGGTTCGGAAGCGGTAATAATCCGGCGAGCCTGCTCAACTAGCGATAGTTCCGACTCGGTTTCCAGCCAGTTGACGCGGGGGTCACGCCGAAACCATTTGATTTGGCGGCGTGCCAGCTGCCTCGTTGCCAAAGCGACCTCGTCGATGGCTTCTTCGACGGTGAGCTCCCCCGCGACCACGGCCAAGGCTTGACTGTAACCGGTTGCCCGCGCCGCGGTGAGCCCAAACGTTGCGCCCTTCGCCAATAGGTTCCGGGTTTCTTCCACGATTCCGCCCTCTTCGAACATCCGCTGAGTTCGGATCCGGATGCGTTGATCCAGTTCCTCTTGATCCCACCGGATCACCAACTGCACTGTGGGCTCGTAGTGGTATCGGTACTGCGGCAGCGTTGCCGTAAATGGACGCCCGGTAATTTCGATTACTTCCAAAGCCCGAACGATCCGCCGGCCGTTGTTCGGATGGATCTGCTGGGCGGCCAGAGGATCAAGTTTTTCCAGTTCGGAATGCAGAACCTGCGGCCCGTGGTCCTGCAGCCTCCGGTTGAGCCGCTGTCGGACCTCCGGGTTAGTTTCAGGAAACTCAATTTCGTCGATGAGGGCCCGCATATACAGGCCAGTCCCGCCCACCGCGATCGGCGTGTTCCCCTTCTCAAGTTCCCTGCGCACATCTTCCCGAGCGTGCCGCTGGTACGCCGCAACTGAAGCCTCCTCATGAGGCTCGAGTTGATCCAGCTGGTAATGGTGAATGCCACGCATCTCTTCGGGGGTGACCTTGGCGGTGCCGATGTTCAATCCGCGGTAGATCTGCATTGAGTCGACGCTGATGATCGCACTTTTGGCGGGTCCCCCAAGCAGCTCTGCCACTTCAATGGCCAGATCTGACTTGCCCGAAGCGGTCTGTCCCCCGATCGCAATTAACATGCTCTCAGCGTACCCCCCGTGGTGATTCTGGATTACCCCATTAGGATGTAAGAATGTCTGAAGATGTGGCAACGAAGATAACCGTCCCCCGCCTGGTTGAGTGTCTCAGCGACATTGGGATCACCGGCTATATCGGTCCCAAAGGCGAGGTCGGAGCATATTTGTCGCCCAATTTCTTTGTCTTCTCCGGTGGAGAGGGACGCCCCCACGTGTCGCTGTGCGAAATGCCCCGTTCCTTCAATATTCAGCACGTGACTGAACTATTGGATTTCGTCACCACGCACAACCGGGACAAATACAGCCCCAAACTCTTCACTCTGATTGATGACGACGGTGAAGTTCAGGTGCGCGCCTCACACGTTTTCGGGTGGACTGACCTGGCCAACAGTACCCAAATTCGGGAGGAACTCATGATGGTTCTGCGTTCAACTGGGGAAACTTTCGACCTGATTAATTCGGCGTTCCCCGATAAGTGGGCATAGGCAGGTTGCGATCGCCCCAGAGAAATAGCCGCGTTTTCCGAGGATTGGATCCGAATGAATGACAAGAGCGTCTTCCCCTCTTTTAGTTACGCCGACCACACGGTGTTGCCATTTACTTTGAACCGTTTGGCTGCGGTTATGGACGCGTCGGCCCTAACTTACGCCTTGGATGAGGGAGAATCGATCCAGCTCATATGGGATGGCATTCCGATTCGCTTCACCCTGTCTGAGGACGGCTACTGGTGGCGCACGGTCAGCAGGTGGACTCCCCCCGAGTGGGTGCAGGTTTTGACTGTTCCTGACCAGCTGCAACTGCTGATCCAAACCACGAATGAATGGAACCGCAACTATTTGGATCCGCCCAGCTACCCGGTTGAGAGCGATGTCGGTTGGGCCGTCGAACTGTATCAATCAGTTTTTGTCGGTGCCGGAATCACGCACCAGCAGATCGCCTTGCACTTCAGCCGGACTATTTCGAACCAGGCCCAGGCCCACGAAACGCTCCCCACCCTGCTTCCGCCAGGCTAGACAGAAGCCACACGGCAACGCCCGCGGCGCACGGGAACCGCTTTAGTGGCGGCGCAGAGTCGGCATCCCGAGTTTCACACCGGTGGGTTGCTCTTCGTTCTTGGCTTCCCACACGTCACCGGCCCTAGTGGGGCGCACATTGAAAAGGCCGCCTGGTTCCAACGCCGAATCCGCTAAGAGGTGGAACGGAGCCCCGTGGGTAACTTCGGCGGTGACCATATCGCCCGGCCGCACCGTGGATCCCTCTGGCAGGGCCACGTGAACCAGCCGATTGTCGGCGGCACGTCCTGTAACACGTCTGGTGGCTTCATCTTTGCGCCCCTCACCCGAACCGATGAGCACTTCTACGGTGCGGCCAACCTGCCGCTCGTTCTCTTCGGCGCTGATCCGGTTTTGGAGGGCGAGAAGACGGCTATACCGGTCAGAAACAACCTCGGGATCGACCATGTCATCGCGGGTCGCCGCGGGAGTGCCGGGGCGCGGCGAATAAATGAACGTGTAGGCCATCGCGAAGCGAGACTCTTCGACCACTTCCAATGTTTGTTGAAAGTCTTCTTCAGTTTCTCCGGGGAAACCAACAATGATGTCGGTGGTGATCGCGGCCGTTGGGATCTTGTCGCGCACTCGTTCGAGGATTCCGCTGTATCTGCTGCGACGGTAGGAGCGGCGCATTTCACGCAGAACTCGATCGGATCCGGATTGGAGTGGCATATGCAAACTGGGCATTACCGTAGGGGTTTCGGCCATTGCATCGATGACGTCATCGGTGAAGGCAGCCGGGTGCGGTGAGGTGAACCTGATCCGTTCCAGGCCCTCCACTGTCCCCACAGTTCGCAGCAACTCTGCGAAGGCGCCCCTATTGCCGAAGCTGACCCCATAAGAGTTCACGTTCTGTCCCAGGAGGGTTACCTCTACGGCACCTTCGGCGACAACCGCCTCGATTTCCCGAAGGATTTCTCCGGGGCGGCGGTCCTGTTCCCGGCCACGCAGTCGAGGAACGATACAGAAAGTGCACGTATTGTTACAGCCCACGGAAATTGATACCCAGGCGGCGTAGACGGATTCTCGCTGGGTTGGCAGAGTCGATGGGAAAACTTTGAGGGACTCTTCGATCTCAATGGCAGCGGCTCGGTTATGTTCAGAGCGGCGCAGTAACGCGGGCAGAACGTCGATATTGTGGGTTCCGAAAACGGCATCCACCCAGGGGGCCCGCTTAACGATTCCGTCACGCATTTGCTGCGCGAGGCAACCGCCGACAGCAATCTGCATCCCTGGACGTTCCCTTTTGACGCTGGCCAGCTGCCCTAAATTGCCGAAGAGTTTATTGGCCGCATTCTCGCGGACAGAGCAGGTATTGATCACAATAACGTCGGCACCCTGATCGCCCGCAGTGGTCGCGCGTGCCGCTTTAGCGGGCACGTCTTCAACGGGCACGAGGCCCGATGTTTGGAGCAAGCCCGCGATCCGTTCGGAGTCATGCTCATTCATTTGGCAGCCGAGGGTTCGGACCGCATACGTTCGCGGTAAAGATTCCAGATCCACTGTCGGCACAATCAGGTTATTCATTGCACCTACCTTAGTGTTGTCCGGGGGCAAACCCAACCTGCTGTTCAGGACTGTCGAGGTTGGCCGGGCGGGGCAGAGTCTCGGCGAGGGTTTTGTCCAGCAGGTGCAGCGCGGCGGCAACGGTTTGCTCACGAACTTCTTGCCGCCCTCCGCCGAATAAGAACTCTTCGCTGATGACGGTTTCGTTGTGGCTGATGCCGATAAAGACTGTCCCGGCGGGGTGTCCTTCAGAGGGTCCCGGCCCGGCGACCCCTGTCGTCGAAACTGACACGTCCGCGTCAAGTTTTTCCCGGACGCCAAGAGCCATTGCTTTGGCCACTTCGTGGTTGACGGTTCCCCGTTGCCGGAGCAGTTCGGCATCCACTCCGAGCAGCGCAGTTTTCATTGCGGGCGTATACGCCACGATTGCTCCCTGCAAAACGGTTGAAGCCCCAGCAACGCCGACAATACGCGCGCTGAGGGCCCCGCCGGTGAGCGACTCCGCACACGCTAGTTTCAATCCGTGGGCGCGCAACTGCGCGAGTGTTCTATCAGCTGTTGTCAAGATCCTCTTCCCATTCTTTGATGGCCCGGTAGCTGATGCCCGAAGGGAACCCGCGGCGCCCCAGATAGCTGAGCAGCCGACGCGTTCTCACTTCAGTTTCCAGGTGCATTAGCTGTGGTGATCGTCTGGCAACCAACCGGCGCACCCGCGACATATCGTCCGCAGGCTCCAGCTGCTCTAAGGCTGATTCGATATCGGCCTGTGAAACACCTTTGGCTTCAAGGCGAAGGCGAACCTCACGGAAACTAGACCCTCGATTCTCAAAAAGTGAACTGGCAGCCTGCCGCGCGTAACTCACATCATCGAGCAGATCAGCACTGTGGAGCCGCTTGATCACATCGGCAACCTCATCGCCGGTGTAACCACGCTGCCGCAGTTTTTGGCTGATTTCAAATTCGGAATGGTCACGCTGCCCCAGGTACCGCAAACTAGCGTCCCAAGCGGTACCCCGGGGGCGGCGTGGATCCCGACTAGAATCCGGCATCCTCCGCCTTCTTCTTGGCAGGCGCGGCCTTCTTATTGGGCTTCGAGGCCGCTGCCTTAGCTGGCTCTTCAGTGGCCTCGACTTCTGTCACCACTTCGTCTTCATCGATGGGGTCACCAATTCCGAGGGCACTGAGAATCTTCGCTTCAATTTCATCTGCCAGTTGAGGGTTGTCGATGAGGAACTGGCGCACATTTTCTTTCCCCTGCCCCAGCTGGTCCTTGTCGTACGTGTACCAGGATCCCGACTTGCGCACGATCCCGCTTTCAACACCCATATCGATAATGGAACCCTCGCGGGAGATTCCCAGACCGTAGACAATGTCGAACTCGGCCTGTTTGAAGGGGGGCGCCATCTTGTTCTTCACAATTCGGGCACGCGTCCGGTTACCGACCGGCTGTCCAGCCTCTTTCAAAGTTTCGATTCGTCGCACGTCAATGCGCACTGATGAGTAAAACTTCAGGGCCTTGCCGCCAGTGGTGGTTTCCGGGGAACCAAAGAAGACCCCGATTTTTTCACGCAGCTGGTTAATAAAGATGGCGGTTGTGCCGGTACCAGAGAGCGCACCCGTGATTTTCCGGAGGGCTTGACTCATCAATCGTGCTTGTAGACCAACGTGAGAGTCACCCATCTCACCTTCAATTTCCGCCTTAGGGACCAGCGCAGCAACGGAGTCAATCACCACGATGTCGATCCCCCCGGAACGAATCAGCATGTCAGCGATTTCGAGGGCCTGCTCCCCCGTATCTGGTTGCGAGACCAATAAGTCGTCAGTGTTGACCCCCAACGCCTGCGCATACACCGGGTCGAGGGCGTGTTCGGCGTCAATGAACGCCGCATTACCACCCGCCGCTTGGACATTGGCAACAGCATGAAGTGCAACGGTAGTTTTACCGGAAGCTTCCGGACCGTAAATTTCTACAACACGGCCGCGCGGCAAACCACCAATCCCCAAAGCCACGTCCAAGGCCAGGGAGCCGGTCGGGATGACCTCAGCTGGAGTGCGAGTCTTATCGCCCAGACGCATCACTGACCCCTTGCCAAACTGTCGGTCAATTTGACTGAGCGCTAAATCTAGTGCCTTGTCGCGATTCGCATCAAGATTTTTTCGAGCAGTTTTTGGCTGGGACATGGGTGGCTCCTTCTGTATTTGTGTTGCCTCTCCGGCAAGTTGCACGGCTGGTCACGGAACGAATCCCCTCTCCGAGGTTCGTAACAACCATAAGTCCGACCACCGACATGTTCAGCTGTGACCCCCAATTTTGGGGATAACTTCCGACCGGTTGCTAAGACATAGCGTATCTCGAACAGCCGTTCGATCAAACTGCGACACGCCGCCAACAGGTTTACACGTTGCAGTTACTGCTCTTTGGGCACTCTCGCCCGGCGGTGAATCCATCTGATCGCGGGATCCGCACCGCTTTCCTCCACAAGGGCTTCCCACACTAAACCGGGTTCGACCCCACGCTCGATCGCCTCAGCAGAAGTGGCATCAAACTTAACCAAATGGAGGTCGTACGCAAGAGAACGCCCCGCAACTGGCCCGAAGGCCAGTTCCAGGGCGTTCCAAAACTCAGATTCCCACACCGTCAGCTCAGAAGGGTGACCGGCACGAGATCCTCAGGAACCGTGTCCGGCACCAGAGCCTCATCAAGGATGGCAAGCCGTTCGGAGACCTGCCGCAAAACGAACCACAGGGGAACCTGCAGTGCGCCCGTAATGGCCTCTAACAGTTCAGAGGAAGCTTCTTTTTGTCCGCGTTCAACTTCTGACAGGTACCCAAGCGATACCTGCGCTGCTGAAGAAACTTCCCGCAGAGTACGTCCCTGCGACAGTCGTAATGAGCGGAGCACCTCACCCAATTCGGCACGTAACAGTGGTGGCTCTTTCATGAATTTTGTCATGCTACCAGGGTACCGTCCCTTGCTGATCGTTGACTGAGAGTAACCAGTGTTCTTAACTAGATTGACCTTCCCGCGTGCTGTTTTCATAGTCTGTGCATTCATATGTATCTCAACCTAAGCGATCGCGGGTTTATTCCGCAATGCCAGAGTGTGGTCCGTCACTGCCTGCGGGCCCGTATGACGGCCCAGCAGAATTGCGCCCCACTCCAGAGTGTGACCAGCAGCGTAACACCAGCCCAAACCCCCATCGCCCAACGGATTCCAACCATCGTCTCTGACGAGAGGCCGAAAGAATCCCAGGGAATCAACATTGCGGTAATCAGCGCCATTTGAAGGACCGTTTTGATTTTTCCGCCCACCGAGGCCGAAACTACCGTCCCTTGGCGCCGCAGTACTTCGCGAAGGATCGTGATGCCAATCTCGCGCACCGCAACAAGTACGGTGAAAATCCAGAAGTACGGCAGCGGCCCGCGGATTGACAGGAGCACGAAGGCCGTCAAAGTCAGTGCCTTATCGGCCAGCGGATCAGCCAGTCGACCGAAGTCGGTGACCAGGTTCTTGCTGCGCGCAATGTACCCATCAAGCTGGTCCGTGAAGGATGCAACTATAAAGATCCCCAGGGCCGCCCACTGCATTGTCGGGGTGTTGATTAAGTAAAACCAGATGAACACCGGGATTAGGACCATGCGGAACACGGTCAATCCGTTGGGTACGTTGACTACCGGTGTTGCTGCCTCGCCCTCGCCACTGTGTGTCGACATTTACCGCTCCTGTCCCGTGGACCAACCGTTATGGCTGATGGCCATAGCTGTCAACGGTACTATCAACTGCGCCGGAAGGCACTTCGGCATCATTTTCGTCGCCGAGGTTCTTCTTGAAGTCTTCAAGTTCCACTTCGCCCCGCAGGAGGGCGAGGACGGAAGCCAGCTCTTCGGGTTGGACCTGCACCTCACGTGCTTTCGATCCCTGCGATGGCCCAACAATATCCCGTGACTCAAGCAGGTCCATGAGCCGTCCAGCGCGAGCAAACCCGATTCGCAGTTTGCGCTGCAGCATCGACGTGGAGCCCAGTTGTGTTGAAACTACCAGTTCAGCTGCCTGTAGGAGGTCGTCAAGGTCGTCACCGATATCGTCGGCAACCCGGATCGCCTTGGGCGGCTCAATGACGTCCTCGCGGTATTCCGGCTGCATCTGTGACTTCGCTGCGGCAACGACCCGCTGGATCTCTTCCTCGTCCACCCACGCGCCCTGAACTCGTGCTGGTCGGGCAGATCCCGCCGGCAAATACAGAGCATCTCCCTGCCCAATCAGCTTCTCTGCACCCGCTTGGTCCAGGATGACTCGGGAGTCCGCCAAAGCCGACGTTGAGAACGCCAGCCGTGATGG
>CAYFQJ010000020.1:0-14161 GCA_964345205.1 uncultured Actinomyces sp.
CGGAGCCGCGGCCGAACGGGGGGATGACCTCAATGCCGTCACGAAAGTGGCGTCCGAAGCGGTTAGGAATTTGCGGTCGATGGGTTTGGCTCTCGGTTCGGTTTCGGTGCCCCACGCGGGTATCCCCACTTTCGAACTGGGCGAGGACGAAATTGAAGTCGGGGTTGGGATTCACGGCGAGCCCGGCTCACGGCGAGGACCCATCGACACCGCTGACACTCTGGCTGAGGAACTGTACCGCCATGTGGCGGCCGACCTCGACCTGGGGGAGGGCGACCGCGTCGTGGTGCTGGTCAATGGCCTCGGGGGCACCCCGCAGTCGGAACTGCTAATTTTCTACCGCAGAATTCGCCAGCTGCTGGACGCAGACGGGGTGAGCGCCGAACGGTCCCTGGTGGGTGATTTCGTGACCAGCCTTGAAATGCCCGGAGTTTCGCTATCCTTAATGAAGGTGAATGACGAACTTCTCCAACTTTTTGATGCCCCCACCCGAACTGCGGCATGGCCCCAAATATGAACCCACCGGGAAGGAAACCATGACAAAAGAAACTGACTGGGTGAAGCGCTGGATGCAATTAAGTGCAGAAACTTTCGAAAAGCAGAGGGAATATCTGATTGATCTGGACCGGGCAATCGGGGACGCCGACCACGGCGAAAACCTTCATCGCGGTTTCAGCGCTCTGGATACGGACCAGCAGGTTCTGGCCTTGGAAGATCCGGCCGAGCAGCTGAAGGGGGTCGCGAAGGTGCTCCTGGCTACCGTTGGCGGGGCCGCCGGACCGCTCTACGGCGTGGCGATGCTGCGGATGGCCCGGGATTTCCCGGCGGGAGAGTTGACGCCCGAGCAGGTGGCGCCGCTTTTAGGGGCGGCCGTGGGTGGCCTGCAGAGTCGCGGCAGAGCCGCCGCTGGCGAAAAAACTATGGTTGATGCCTGGTTGGCGGCGGTCAGTTCTGCTGACAGGGCTGCCAGGGGCGGGGCCGATCTGGTGGAAACTTGGGCGGCGGCCGCTCGGGGAGCGCAAAGTGGCGCTGAAGCAACCATTCCGTTGCAGGCAACCAAAGGCCGGGCTTCGTACCTGGGTGCGCGGTCCATCGGGCACAAGGATCCGGGGGCGGCATCCTCGGCGTACCTGCTGGAAATGGCGGCGCAGGCTGCCGCAGAAATCTGGGGAGAATGAACTGTGATGAACGAAAATAAGCCGGTCGTCTCGATTGTCGTTGTGAGCCACAGTCAGCAGCTGGCAGAAGGACTCAAAGGCCTAGCTAGTGCCATGGCGCCTGATGTCACCATTGTTGCTGTTGGAGGACGCCCCGACGGTACTCTGGGGACGTCCTCGACCCTGGTTGAAGCGGCCCTCGTGGACACTCTGGCAAGGGACGACGCCACATCGGTAGTAGTTCTGGCAGATCTGGGCTCCGCAGTAATGACTGCCGAAGCAGTTGTAGAGCTGCTTCCAGCTGCGCAAAGCGAACGGATTCTGGTCGCCGAGGG
This sequence comes from uncultured Actinomyces sp., assembly GCA_964345205.1. Lineage (GTDB taxonomy): Bacteria > Actinomycetota > Actinomycetes > Actinomycetales > Actinomycetaceae > Scrofimicrobium. The sequence continues at coordinate 1,493 of CAYFQJ010000020.1, forward strand.
GCCTTTCGTCGAGGGGACCGTCGCGGCCGCCGTCGCCGCTCAACCGGGTGATTCCAAAGAACAAGTCTCGCAGGCCGCCGCTGACGTCGCGCGGATGTGGGGACTCAACGGGGTGGTCGACGCAGTCTTTGGGGCGTTCGACGGGGAAACTGAGGACGCAAATGATGAGGGCGAGGCCGAAAGCGTAACGCCACTGGAAGTGACCCGCACGGTCACCCTCACCTGTGAGGGCGGACTGCACGCTCGCCCCGCGGCTCAACTGGCGAAACTCGCCGCGAAGTACTCCGCGAAGATTCAAGTTGACGGAGTGGATGCAACCTCGGTACTAATGATCATGTCGCTGGGACGTGGCCAGGGTGATACCGTAACTTTGACCGCCACCGGCGACGACGCCGAAGAGGCAATGCAAGAGCTAGTGACTGCCCTGGCCTGAGTCAATTGATAAGCTCTGAGCTTTTACACTTTAGGAAAGGTGGGAAGATGCCGACACCCGATTTGCTGGACCCCGAGAAGGAACACACACTGGTGCTCGTCAAACCTGATGGGTTCAGCCGCGGACTCACCGGGGAGGTCCTCCGACGCATCGAAGCGAAGGGGTACGTCCTCAAGGGGCTGAAAATTAAGCGAGTTTCCGAGCAACTAATTAACGATCACTACATTGAACACGTGGATCGTCCTTTCTACCCCGATATGATGAAATACATGATGTCCGGGCCGGTTGTTGCGGTTGTGGTCGAAGGGGACCGGGTCATCGAGGGGATCCGCATCATGATTGGGGCAACCAATCCGGCGGTGGCGCTTCCAGGAACGATACGTGGTGACCTGGGACGCGACTGGGGAAACTCACAGATCGAAAATATTGTGCACGCATCCGATTCGGTGACGTCGGCGACTCGCGAAATCGGACTGTGGTTCCCAGAACTGCACTACTCCGACTGAGCTTCGCTAACCCTACTGCAACAGACGGATCACGAAAGGTAACCAAATGTATTTGAAGTCGCTAACACTGCGCGGCTTCAAGTCTTTTGCCTCCGCCACAACAATCGAGTTGGAACCGGGGATCACCTGCATTGTTGGTCCGAACGGTTCGGGGAAATCAAATGTGGTCGATGCCCTGACCTGGGTGATGGGCGAACAGGGAGCTAAATCGCTGCGTGGCGCCAATATGGCGGACGTGATTTTTGCAGGCACCAGCGGCCGGCCCGCCCTCGGACGCGCCCAAGTCGAACTGACGATTGACAACAGTGACGGCCGGCTCCCCATCGACTACTCGGAAGTCACCATCGCTCGGACCCTCTTCCGCGGAGGAGGATCCGAGTACACCATCAACGGGTCACCGGTGCGCCTCCTCGACGTGCAGGAGCTCCTGTCGGATACCGGGATGGGCAAACAAATGCACGTCATCGTGGGGCAGGGGCAACTTGACGCCGTGCTGCGGGCAACCCCCGAAGAACGACGCGGTTTCATCGACGAGGCCGCCGGAGTTTTGAAACATCGACGACGCAAAGAACGGGCGCTGCGCAAACTCGAGTCGATGGACGCGAATTTGGTGCGTGTACTTGATCTGACCGAAGAGATCCGACGCCAGCTGCGCCCCCTGGCCCGGCAGGCCAAGGCGGCCCGCGAGGCGTCCGGTGTGCAGGAGCGGATCGATCGCGCACAGCGACGTTTAGCCGCCGATGAGTATCAGGAGACCCTGTCGCGGCTGGAACGTCAGCGCAGCGAAGTGGAACGTTTAAGGGAACAGACCCACCACAGCGATGAGGTTTTGGCGGGGCTGCGCGAAAAGCTCCGTGAGTACGAAGCCGAAACGACGCTCCACACGAAGCAGTTGCAGGTCCTCACCGAGATGAAACACCAGTTTGAGTCGGTAGGTGAAAGGCTCCGTTCGACGGCGGCGATGGCCGCCGAGCGTCACCAGCAAAGTGTCGGCCGGGGAGTGCACGTCACCGAAGGTCAGCTGGACTTGGCGCGCGAAGCCGCTGAGAGGGCGGAAATTGAGGTGACAGCGGCCAGCGAGACTGTGGACCTAAAGCGCCGACAGTACGAGCAGGCGAGTGTTTCGAGGCAGGAAGCCCAACAGGTCGAAACAGTTTTAGGGCAGCGTCTGCGCGAAGCAGAAATCAAAGTTGAGAGGTTGCGGGCCGAAACACAAAAGTATCGTGAGAGCGCCGTCGCCGCCGAGTCGCGGGTGGAGGCCGCCACGCGGGCCGTGGAAACTGCTCGGGTTGCCCATGCCGACAGCATCCGCCGCCTTGAGGAAGAGAAGGGCGCCTCCGCAGATCTGAGTTTGGCCGCGGGTGAACCGGCGGACGTCAGCAGCGAATTGGCTCAGCGACACGGCCGTTGCATCGCCGTCGAGCAGGAAATCCGGATGCGCCTCGAAGAGCTCCAAAAGCAGGAGCGCGACCAGCGGGCTGATGTTGCTGGTTGGGAGGCGCGGCGACAAATTTTGGGTCAGTCTTTGCCGCCCGAGGGGGCACCAGGGGAGAAAGAACCAGGGGAGACCGCCGCCGGTGCCTGGGCCCCGCTAACGACTGTTGATCAGACGCTGCGGGTCGTTCCCGGTTGGGAGCGCGCGATAAGTGCTCTTCTCTCCCCGTTTGACGCCGCCCCGGTTGTGGACACCGGCGATTCTTTGATGACCGGCTGGCATCTGAGTTCTGAGGAGGGCGAACAGTTCGTTGCTCTACTGACTGACAGTGATCAAATCCAGCCAGATTGGGAGTTTGAACTGCCGGAGGCCGCGGACGCTGAGCTGCGCCCGCAGGTCGCGCTGGCGACGCTGAGTTGTCGCCCTGAAACGAAAGACGCCGTGGCCGCGCTGCTGGCAGGGGCGTGGGTTGCAGCGGATTTGGATGCAGCGCAGGCCCTACTGCGGGACAATCCGGCAGTGGCCACGGTTGGAACCTCCGAGGGGATCGTGGTTACCCGCAATAGTGTCCGCGGTCCGGGAGAGCAGGGGCTGCCTAGTTTGCTCTTGCGGGCGCAGTGGGATGAAGCCAATGATGAACTGGAGCGCGCGGAAAGTGCTTTGGTCGCCACAAGAATTGCTGCGGAGACCAGTCGCGCCGAGTTGAAGGAAGCCGCCGCGCAGACTTCCGAAGCATTGACACAGCTAAGAAAAAACGATGCGGAACAAGCTGAACGTGCCCAGGCAGCCGCCAGAGTTTTGGCGCGGATCGGGGCCGCTGAAGAGCAGGAACGGCGCGCCTCGGAGCAGCTGCTCAGTGAAGAGCAGCGTTTGGAAAAAACTCGGAGAGAGGCCGAAGAAATCGGCGCAAAGGCCGCGGCCGTGCCCGAGGTTAGTGCCGATGCGATTCTCGGGGAGCCGCGCCGGGAACTGAATGAGGGGGCGGCGCGAACCCAGAAGTTGCGGGAAGAGGAAATGGAGGCGCAACTGGCGTTGCGCAGCGCCGAAGAGCAGCTTCGTACCGCCACCCACAATAGTGCGACTTCGCGCAGCTATCTGAACCAACTTCAGGAAACCCGAACTCGTGAGCTGCGCCGCGAGGAACAGTTGACGCAGTTGCGGAAAAATTTGCGGAAACTGCAAGAACGGGCCGAGGACGCGCGAACCGTCGCCGAGGCAGCCGTCGTGAGGATCGGCAAGGTTTGGGAGACGCTGACAAGACAGGAAGCCAGCGAGTCGGCGGAGCTGGAATCGCTGAAGAAGCAAGTCGCTGACCTGCAGTGGCAGATCACCCATGCGGGTGAGGCGAAACAGCAGGCAGAGGTGGCTTTAGTTCAGGCTGAACTCCAGTACCAACAGGCTTTCGACCTGGCGTGTGAAGTGGTCGCCGATCAGGTCCGCGACGAAATTGATCGCCTCGAAAATGAGCGGGCCGCCGCCGAAGGTGTCGAAGATGCCACCCCGGCGCCCGAGGGGAAGCAGGGCGAACTTGATGAGGAACGGGTCCTGCGCGATGCCCTCGACCAGCTCGTCGCCCAATTCGGGCCGGATCAGCCCGAAATTAATGAGGCCGGAGAGCTGGTGCCCTACGATCGGGACGCCACTCGGCAAAAGCTGCGGAAGGCGCAGCTGGAACTCGGGCGTTTAGGTGTCGTGAACCCATTGGCTGTGCAAGAGCACGCCGCTTTGGAGACGCGATATAATTTCCTAGTTGAACAGGTCAAAGACCTGAAAAAGTCCAAAGGCGACCTCCTGGATATCATTACCGACGTCGACCAGCGCGTGCGCGAAGCATTCTCGGTGGCTTTCGAGGATACGCAGCGGGAGTTCGCGCGAGTCTTCGGGATCCTCTTCCCGGGCGGAAAAGGACAATTGAGCCTCACCGATCCGGACGACCCGTTGAATACCGGCGTAGAAATCTATGCGCGCCCCGCTGGGAAACGCGTCACGCGGCTCTCCCTGCTTTCCGGGGGTGAGCGTTCCCTCGCGGCACTGGCTTACCTGGTCGCGATTTTCCACGCCCGCCCGTCACCCTTCTACGTGATGGATGAGGTCGAAGCGGCGCTTGATGACGTCAACCTAACTCGCGTTTTGACGGTCATGGAAGGTTTGCGTGCCAGCAGCCAACTCATTTTGGTTACCCACCAGAAACGCACCATGGAGATCGCCGATTCGCTCTACGGGGTGACCATGCGCGAGGGCGTCACCCAGGTGGTTTCTCACCGGATGGGTGGGTAGTTTCCCGCCGAAACACTGGCGCTTGATCGCCGTCAATGGCGGGGGACTAAGGTCTTTGTCACAGTGGTTACAGTTTGAAAAAGATTGCGGAAAATATTCGAGATTCTTGGCTAAACCAGACACAATGGAGCCATGGGAGCAGTCTGGGGAGCCGCGTTGATTACGCTGGTCATCATTTTGATGGGGGTGGCCGTACTACTCGGTGTGGCGCTGTTGCGCCAAAATAAGGAATCTTGGAAGGCGCAGCTCCGGGAGACCTCTAAGGTCGTTCTGGAACGACCTAGTGCCGAGAGTTTTGCTTCGATTGCCGAACCACGCCGCATCTCTTTCGATCAGATGTGGGCCGAAGAGTCCGAACAGGGCATTGCCTATTGGGATGTCGTTGGCGAAATTGCAGAAGTGACCGAGTTGGCCGCAGAGATGCGAACCCAACATTCCAAAGCCGGGAAGCGCCTCTCGCCTAGGGGTCACGGTCGAGCTGCGTCGTATGTTGCCGCAGATGCGTGAGGGCGGGACGATATTCGGGACGACAGCTTGCAAGAGGCGACACGCTTCGCTGAGCAGCTGCGCGACGAACATGATCAAGGGCATGACCTCGGTCATGATTTCGGGTCGTCGGACCAGACCGTCGCCTGAAAATCCCGGGGCAGTGAACCGCGCCTATCCTAGGTTCTGATCGGTTCCCCTTCACTTTTTATTCACCCCGGCGGGTCCGCTTACTTCATGCCGATTAATCTGGGCCCGGTTGGAAAACCAATGCAGATGGGGGATCATTACCCTATGAATGCTGACACGATTTCCTGGTTCCCGATTGTCCTGGGTGTCCTCGCAGCAATTGCCATCGTCGCTTTGCTGGTGGCTTTCGCTGTGCGCAGGTCCAAAACGCGTAAGTTGCCTCCCCCAACACCAAGCACAGTTGCGGACGTGGCCGACGAACCACCCGTACCTATAACGGAAACAGTTACCGAAGTCGATGTGGCAACTGAAACTGCCGAGGGCGAAATTGCCGAGGTCGCTATTGAGCCAGCTGTCGAGCCGGACGTTGTCACCGAAGAGTCTCTCGAAGTTCCACAACTTGACGTTCCGGAAGCTCCCGCAACGCGTATGCAGCGCCTCCGTGCTCGCCTCTCACGCTCCGGCAGTTTAGGCAGTGCGCTCCTGAGCGTTCTGTCCCGCGGGGATCTGAGCGCGGGCGACTGGGAAGAAATCGAAGATTCACTGTTGCTTGCCGACGTGGGACTGCCCGCAACTGAGGAAATCCTTGACCGCCTCCGCACCGAAGTCAAAGTCCGGGGGAAAGTCAGCAGTGATGAGGCCCGCGAGCTGCTGCATGACGTCATGTTGGAACTGGTGCAACCCGAAATGGACCGCGCCCTCAACCTGGACGCCACCGAAGGAAACCCGGCCAATGTGCTGGTCGTTGGGGTCAACGGCACCGGTAAAACCACCACTGTTGGAAAACTGGGGCGGCTGTTGCGCGCCGAGGACAGAACCGTCCTCATGGGGGCTGCTGACACGTTCCGCGCGGCTGCGGCCGAACAGCTCGAAACCTGGGGCGAGAGAGTCGGCGTCGAAGTTGTGCGCAGCGACCGCGAGGGAGGCGACCCCGCAGCCGTCGCCTTCGAGACAGTGCAAAAAGGTAAAGCTGACGGCGTTGACGTCGTCCTCGTCGACACTGCGGGTCGCCTCCAAACCAAGGCCACGTTGATGGATGAACTGAGTAAGGTTCGCCGCGTCATGGAACGGCAGGCGCCGGTGACCGAGGTACTCCTCGTCCTCGACGCCACCACCGGACAAAACGGCATGCGCCAAGCCCAAGTTTTTGCTGAAGCAGTCGGCATCACCGGGGTCGTATTGACGAAACTGGACGGCTCCGCGAAAGGCGGAATCGTCATCTCCGTTCAACGTGAACTGGGTGTCCCGGTGAAACTGGTCGGACTGGGTGAAGGACCTGACGACCTCGCACCCTTCGACCCAGAAAGTTTCGTCGACGCCATCATCTCTGGCTGATTCTTGACCGTCCGCCCGAACCTAATTGCGCCGCCGGTGCAGTAGGATAGCGGGAGTGCCATTTTTTCGACCTGAAACTTGAGGTTTACTGTGTTTGATGATCTCTCCAGCCGTCTAACAAACTCGTTTAAGCGTCTGCGCAGCAAAGGGGTGCTCTCCGAAGCTGACGTCGACGAGACCATCGGCCAGATCCGACGCGCCCTCCTGGATGCAGACGTTGCCCTCCCGGTAGTTCGGGAATTCACCACAGCCGTCCGAGAAAAGGCGTATGGGGCAGCCCGCACCCGGTCGCTAAACCCCGGTCAACAGGTCGTCAAAATTGTTCAAGACCAACTGGTCGAAATGCTGGGCGGCGAAACTCGCGAACTGGTTTTTGCCCGGCGCGGCCCCACCGTCTTCATGCTGGCCGGTCTCCAGGGTGCCGGTAAAACAACCCTCGCGGGGAAACTGGGTAAGTGGCTCCGAGAGAACAACAAGTCAGTTCTCCTTGTCGCCGCCGACCTCCAGCGTCCTAACGCTGTGACACAGTTGCAGGTCGTGGGCGAACGGGCCGGTGTCGACGTTTGGGCACCGGAACCCGGGAACGGGACGGGCGACCCCGTTCAGGTTTCGCGTTCAGGTCTCAACCACGCCATCGAAAACGGAATTGACGTCGTCATTGTTGACACCGCCGGCCGCCTCGGTGTTGACGAAGAAATGATGGATCAGGCCCGGCAGATCCGCGACGCCGTCAATCCTCACGAAGTCATGTTCGTCCTCGACGCGATGGTTGGTCAGGACGCCGTCCAAACCGCCACTGCTTTCCGTGACGGGGTCGGCTTTACCGGTGTCGTCATGTCGAAACTTGATGGCGACGCTCGTGGTGGTGCCGCACTCTCTGTCCGGGGGGTCACCGGCGCACCTATCCTCTTCGCCTCAACCGGCGAGAACCTTGACGACTTCGAACGGTTCCACGCCGACCGCATGGCCGGTCGCATCCTCGACATGGGGGACGTGCTTACCCTAATCGAGCAGGCCGAACGGCAGTTTGATCAGAAAACCACCGAGAAGATGGCGCAGCGAGCCATGTCCGGTGAACTGAGCCTTGATGATTTCCTCGTGCAGTTGCAGCAGATGCGCAAACTGGGATCGATGAAGAAGATCCTCGGCATGATACCCGGTATGGGACAGATGCGTGAACAGTTGGCGAACTTTGACGAAAAAGAAGTTGACCGTGTCGAAGCAATAGTGCGGTCGATGACACCCGCCGAGCGCAACGACGTCAAACTGCTCAACGGGTCGCGTCGCAGCCGCATCGCAGCTGGTTCTGGTACGACCGTTACCGAAGTCAACCAGCTGGTGAAGCGGTTCGAATCCGCGAAACAAATGATGAGCAAAATGGGTGGGATGGGCGCCACCGGCGGAATGCCCGACTTCGGCGCCCTCGCGGGCCGGGGTGGTCCCGGACGCAAAACCGTGCAGCGGCAGCAGGCGCGGCAGGCAGCGGCGAAGAAGAAGAAAATTTCTCGCAAGGCACGTTCCGGTAACCCCGCCAAACGGCGGCAGCAGGAACTGCAAGCCATGCTCCCAGCTGAGCAGCGCGGGGATGCTCCCGCAAGCCAGCCGGGTGCGGCGTTCGGCCTCGGGCAGCAACCCCAGCAGGCTCGCCCCAGTTTGGATGACCTTCCCGAAGATTTGAAGCGTCTCATGGGAGGGCGCTGACGGACCTCCGCGGGTTCTCACTAGCTTTCGCTATACTGCTACAGGTTGTAGCTAATCGTCGTGAGGTAAACCTACGACTTTCCGCGTCAGCCAGGTGCGGAACTAAATGAAGGAGAAACAGTTGACGAAGAATTCGCGTCTAGATGCGGTCATTAATTTGGCTAAACGCCGAGGGTTTGTGTACCCGTGCGGCGAAATCTACGGGGGTACCAGGTCGGCTTGGGACTACGGTCCGTTGGGCGTGGAACTTAAAGAGAACATCAAGCGCCAGTGGTGGTCGCGGATGGTTCGTCAGCGTGACGACGTTGTTGGCTTGGACTCTTCGGTCATCTTGCCCACAGCAGTTTGGGAAGCTTCCGGACACGTTGAAGCTTTCACCGACCCGCTCATCGAATGTTTGAACTGTCATCACCGTTTCCGTGAAGACCAGCTGATCGAAGAGTACGCCGAAAAGAACGAAGTGGCCGAAACCGACGTCGAAATGACTGAGGTCGCGTGTCCTGACTGTGGCGTTCGCGGCCAGTGGACCGAGCCACGTTCCTTCTCCGGACTCCTGAAAACCTATTTGGGTGCCGTCGACGACGAGGTAGGTCTGCACTACCTGCGTCCGGAAACGGCCCAGGGGATCTTCGTAAACTTCGCGAACGTAATGTCGTCTTCACGGAAAAAACCGCCGTTCGGGATTGCCCAAATCGGTAAGTCTTTCCGTAACGAAATCACCCCCGGGAACTTCATTTTCCGCACGCGCGAGTTCGAACAGATGGAACTTGAGTTCTTCGTGGAACCAGGAACCGACGAAGACTGGCACGAATACTGGATCAACGAGCGCCTTGACTGGTATACGGACCTGGGGATCATCCGGGATCACCTGCGCCTTTACGAACACCCACAAGAGAAACTGTCGCACTACGCCAAGCGTACCGTCGACATTGAATACACCTTCGGTTTCAAGGGGTCACTCTGGGGCGAACTTGAGGGTATTGCTAACCGCACCGACTACGACCTCAGCACGCACTCGCGGGAATCAGGCGCGAAACTCGACTACTTCGACCAGCAGAAAAACGAACGCTGGACCCCGTGGGTCGTGGAACCATCGGCAGGTCTCACTCGCTCACTGATGGCGTTCCTCGTTGAAGCGTATGAAGAGGACGAAGCTCCCAACGCCAAGGGCGGGATGGATAAGCGCGTTGTACTGCGCCTCGACCCGCGTTTGGCGCCCGTGAAGGCCGCAGTTCTGCCGCTGTCTCGTAAGGAAGAGCTTACGGAACCAGCACGTGAGCTGGCCCGTTCCTTGCGAAAACTGTGGAACGTCGAATATGACGATGCCGGTGCTGTGGGGCGTCGCTACCGTCGTCAGGACGAAATCGGCACACCCTACTGCATCACCTATGACTTCGACTCCGTTGAAGATCAAGCTGTCACTATTCGTGACCGCGACACCATGGAACAGGTCCGCATTCCGATCGCTGAAGTTCGCGACTGGCTGCTGGAACACCTGGACGTTTGCTAACAGGAACAAAAGTGGGGGACCGGGCACAGTTACGACTCGGTCCCCTCAACCTGTGGTCCCCGCTGCTGCTGGCACCAATGGCGGGAGTAACTGACCTGCCGTTTCGCAGGTTGTGCCGCCAGTTCGGGGAGCGCCCGCTGCTGGACGCTCCGGGTTGGCAAGCGCAGCTTGCCACGGCCAGACGCGGCGTTGATGCGCCCTCGGGCCTCTACGTCATGGAGATGATTACGGCCCGCGCCCTCGTCGAGGGGAACCGTGAAACTTGGCGGATGATCCAACCTGACGACCAGGAGCGGGTCCGTTCCGTCCAACTTTATGGGACGAACCCCCACGTGATGGCTGCCGCCACCAAACTGTTAGTTGAGGGCGACTACGTCGACCATATTGACATGAATTTTGGTTGCCCGGTGCCGAAAGTGACACGCCGAGGTGGGGGAGCGGCGCTGCCATGGAAACGTGACCTCTATGAGCAGATCGTCGCCGGTGTAGTTGAGACAGCTGACCGTCACGCCAAAGACGGTCCGGGAAGCATCCCGGTCACAGTTAAGATGAGGCTCGGGATTGACGACGACCATTTGACGGCTTTCGACGCGGGGAAAATCGCGGAAAACGTTGGGGCGGTCGGCGTTGGTATTCACGCTCGTACCCAGGAGCAGTACTATTCTGGTTCGGCCAGGTGGCCGATGATCAGCAAACTTAAAGAACATTTGAAGATCCCCGTTTTCGGTAACGGTGATATTTTCAGCGGCACCGATGCCACCGACATGATTGCAGAAACCGGCTGCGACGCTGTCATCGTCGGGCGCGGTTGTCAGGGGCGCCCTTGGATTTTCGGGAAAATCATCGCCGAAATGCACGGCCTCCCCGAACCGGATGACCCGAATTTGGGGGAGGTGGCCCAAATAATTTTGCAGCACGCCGAACTGATGGTGGAAACGACCGACAATGAGGACCGCGCAATGCGGGAAATGCGCAAACATATCGGTTGGTATCTGCGGGGGTTCCCTGTGGGTGGTAGGACCCGTCAACAGCTGTCGATGGTTTCGACTCTGGAGGAACTGGGCAACCAACTCTCGCAGTTGGAGCCGGACGTCCCGTTCCCGCCGGTGGCTGAGGGGCGACGGGGGCGCGCCGGCACTGCCCGCACTCCGCACCTGCCGCACGGATGGTTAGACTCGCGAAGCGTGACGGAAAGTGAAGCTGCAGAGTTAGACTTGGCGGACGGAGATGGAGGTTCCGGTGGCTAAAGAACCGCAGACTTTAGGGCGTCCCCCGGTAAATCCGGTTCGCCTGGATGACTCCACGGTGGTCGTTGCCGTTCCCGTCGTTGGCGCGGGGCCCGAACTTCGCCACCAGTGGGAACTGGCAGTACAGTCGCCAGCGGATCTGATTGAGTGGCGCATTGACGAGCTTTCCGCCGCCGACCTGAAATTGGGGGCTGAGCTGCGCAAAGCCATGCGGGTCCCCGTCCTGGTCACCGCGCGAACAACTGCGGAGGGCGGTAAGTTCTCTCACGGGGACAACCGGGGGGACCAGGAACGGTACCGCGATTTGCTCGGGCAAGCTGCCAGCTGGGCTGATGCTGTGGATGTCGAGTATTGCCGGTCGGGTTCGGCGGAACTGGTTTGCGAAATTGAAGGGGCCGGTTCCGTCCCGGTGCTTTCCTTCCACGAGTTCGACCGGCCGTTTAATGTGGCCCAGGCGCGTGAACATTTGCGGCGCATGGACCAGATGGGCCCCGGTGTCGCCAAAATTGCGTGGGCAGTTCGCACTGCCGATGAGCTGGCCCAGATCCTCGAACTTCAAAAGTGGGCCGTAGAAACCCTAACTGTACCTTCGGTTGTCATCGGGATGGGGGCCGAGGGCTCCCCGACGAGAATTGGCGCGGGAGCACGGCGCAGTGCCTTCACCTTTGCGACCGCCGGGCAAGTCACCGCGCCGGGCCAGTTCACCGTCGAAGCGGTGCGGCAAGCGGAGTTGAACTAGCGGAACTCTAAGGACTCTGACGGCGGCACTAAGCCCGGTTTGAACCACACACACGTGTCGGGATCAACAAGGGTGCCCTCGTCAGTGGCTGCGGCTAAACCAGCTGAGGAAAGAACTGGTGCGTGATCCGCCGGCACCCGAACCGGTGCTGTCCCGGTGTTTAGCACAACCAGGATGGTGCCGCTGAAATACATGGCGGTGGTTGGTTCGGCCCAGTGAACACCTTCCAGTACCGAAAGCGAGGCGTTCCCCAAGCCGTTGGCCTGCCGCAGATGCATGAGTCGGTGGATGAGGTCGTGGCGGAAGAAGTCCCTAGCACCGCGCCCCAAACTCCAGGTTGGCAGGTCCAAGTCCGAATCGGCCAGCTGACCGCCGGCGTCCTCGAATGGTAAATAGAGCACCCCTGGGAGGGCTGCCGCAAAAGTTATCATCGCGTCGAATCGCTCGTCCGGCGCCTGATGGCCCCAGGTGCCTTCGCGCCATCCCCGTGAACTGTCGGCATCGTCCCGACCTCCCGGAGACGGGTGCCACGCCACGATCCGGCCCAAGGCATCCCAGTTGGAGTACGTTTCCTGTACCCTTTGCTTTATCGAGTTGGCCTCCCAGGGGGATGTGGTCAGCACGTTATCGCCCAGGTGGTGGAACCATTCTTCCCGCAGGTGGTGATCAAAGAAGTCTGGTGACTCACGGTCGGCTTTGGCGGAAAGGATAACGGTGTCGTCAAGGTCAACGACTTGCGCCAATTGGCGCTGCAAACTGTCCGTGAACTGGATGCTCCGTTCGGCTCGGTTCGCGATTAGTGGCGCGTCCT
>CAYFQJ010000021.1:0-5362 GCA_964345205.1 uncultured Actinomyces sp.
GTGCCAAACACCTCGATGACAGCATCCCGATCGGGCGCCCCCACATGGCCGATCTGCTAGTGGAAGAGAAAATAGTTCCGAACCGCAGCGCCGCTTTTGATCACATTCTGCATCCCGAGGGTCCCTACTACGTACACCATTGGGCTCCCGCACCGGCCGAAATGGTCGAACTGGTAGTGGCGGCCGGCGGTGTGCCGGTTCTGGCTCACGGTCAATCACAGATGCGGCAGCGCCCTCTTCCTGTCGAAGTCCTCAAAGACATGGTCGATGCGGGGCTTTTCGGTTTGGAACGCGACCATCGTGAACACGACGAAGCAGCGCGCAGCCGGGTTGACTCTTTGGCTCAGCAGTTTGGTTTGCGAATGACCGGCGGCTCTGACTATCACGGCACCGGAAAGCAAAACCTGCTGGGAGAGAACACTCTGACCCAGCAGGTTTTAGACGAAATCATCGAACGTGGTTCGGCGGAGGCAATAAACTTCCCGGAACGTTAGTTGCCTTCATTGCCGGACTGCCGCGACCGGTTGACCCGACGGCGTTGGCGTCGCGCTCGCGGGGCGCGTTCCCCAGTTCCAGCGGCGTCGCGGTTCTGACCCTGACCCCGGTTGCGTCCTCCACCCTGACCCCGATTGCGTCCTCGGCCGCCGCCGCGTTCAGAGCCGCCACGTCCAGACTTCTTACCTTCGACGTCTTCAATTTTTTCTGCGTCTAACCCGGCGCGAGTCCGCTGTGAGCGGGGAAGACGGTCTGTGACATCGGTCGAGATATTCAGCTGTTCATAAAGGTGAGGTGACGTGTGGTACGTCTCGACCGGGTCTTCAAGCTCCAGTCCGAGTCCGCGCGAAATCAGGTTCCATTTGGGAATATCGTCCCAGTCAACCAAAGTGATTGCAGTTCCGGAGGCCCCGGCCCGTCCGGTGCGGCCAATGCGGTGCAAGTAGGTGCTGTCATCATCAGGTGACTGGTAGTTGATCACGTGGGTCACGTCATCAACGTCAATCCCGCGTGCCGCCACATCGGTGGCGATCAAGACATCAACTTTGCCGTTACGGAATGCTCGCAAGGAACGTTCACGGGCCCCCTGACCCAAATCGCCGTGGAGAGACGCCACCGCAAAACCGCGCTTCGCCAGGTCATCAGCCAGAGTCGCGGCGGAGCGTTTGGTTCGCATAAAGATAATGGTTCGTTCGCGACCCTCAGCCTGCAGAATACGGGCGATCACTTCGGACTTATTCATCGCGTGGCAGCGGTAAGCGAACTGTTCCACCGAACGCACCGTCGCCCCCTGATCGTCAGGGTCCTGGGCGCGGATATGGGTGGGTTGCGTCATGTAGCGCCGTGCCATGGCAACCACGGCACCGGGCATCGTTGCCGAGAAAAGCATGGTGTGACTTCGGGTCCCGACTTTGGAGAGCAGCTTCTCAACGTCCGGGAGGAAGCCGAGGTCCAACATTTCATCGGCCTCGTCCAGCACCACGTTCTGGACGTGGCTCAGGTCTAGGATTTTGCGATTGCTGAGGTCGATCAGGCGCCCGGGGGTTCCCACGACGATCTCGGCACCGCGTTCGAGGGCGGCGACCTGGGGTTCGAATGCGACTCCACCGTAAATGTCAACGATGCGAATTGAGAGCTGTTTGGCGGCGGCCCGCAGGTCCTCGCCAACCTGTTTACACAGTTCGCGTGTAGGCAAAACAACAAGCGCTTGCGGTTTCCCAGGGGCGGCAAGTTCGTCGAAGCCCTCGTCCTCGGGGCCAACAACATGTTCCAATAGCGGCAGCCCGAAACCCAGGGTCTTGCCGGTTCCCGTCTTCGCCTGTCCGATGATGTCGTGGCGGGTGAGCGCCACCGGCAAAGTCAGGGCCTGGATTGGGAACGGATGGGTGATTCCCTGGTCGGCAAGCGCCTGGACCACTTCGGACCGCAATCCGAATGAGGCAAAATCGGATACCTCGGGTGTTTCAACGGTAGTTTCGGTGTTTTCTGTCAACAATCTGCCTTTCGCGCGGCACCGTGAAGCGCCGTGTCTTTCGACAAAAAGGGGCCGATCGGGCAGTTCCAAAATTCGGTGCCACTTGAAGTAGGCACAAAAGTTAATCGTGTTCTGTCGTCTCACGTACGATCGGACATCCAATTCAAAACACCAGTCTAACGGGAAGTGCGGTTCACCGATAGGATGGGGTCATGAATGCGCCTCTGAACACCACCCAGGTAATGCCGGAACCGTCGCCCTCCCCAGAAGCTCCGGCCACGCTTACACCGGCCAACCAGTCGCTGCTGGGGTTGGTGTCTTTTTCAATCTTGGCGGCGATGACGCGTCTGGCAAAGGATGGCGACCAGGCCCCAAATACCGAGTTCCACATCGAACACGCACGCATGTCAGCCCGGGCTTTTCGTGAGTTTCAACACCTGGAGCGTTTCGCGGGACAGTTCGGCACGCCACTGTCGGATCTGGCGGCGCAATTCGCCGGCCTCTTCGATGATGTGGATATCCGGCCGCGGCCCTCTGACTGGTGGGAGCGCTCAGTAATAACCTGCGTCGTTGTGGGCATCTTCGCGGACGCATTCGAACTACTAAACGAGCAGCAACAACTTTTTGATGAGGACACTTGGCTGGCTGATTTCGGTCAGGGGGCCTGGGTGCGTGACCGCTTGGCGGAGCTCACTGAAAATAATCCCCAGTTAGCGGACCGCCTCTCACTGTGGGCCCGTCGCGTGGCGGGCGAAAGTGTCAGCCTGCTCCGGGCGACCCTTTTCACGTACGCAGATTTGGCAATAGACCCTGAAACTGCCGATGTTGTGGTTGCTGAAGTAACCGACAAACACCGGCAGCGTTTGGAGCAGGTCAACCTCAAAGCCTGAAATTACCTCCGGGCTATTTGCGGCCCGGCGAGTTACGGCCGAGCGAAGCCGACGCGCACATTCCGATCTGAAGGGATACTGATGTAGGCAACGGAATCAAAAGGAACCAGCGAACGGTCGCCCTTGGCATCGGTGAGGTCGATAACCCCATTACCGCTGCGGATACTGTCCAAGTACTCGACGAACTGGTCAGCTGTTTGTTCCACCTCAAAATTCAGTAGGCCGCCACCGTGTCGTAGGCCGATCTGGATTCGCATTATGTACTCCTTTTCGCTGTAACTGCTTCCATGTTACGGAAAAGTTGTCTCCAGTGTTGATTCGTATGCAGGCTGTCGGACCCATCTGGCATTCTTGGAGTAAGTGGAGTTACTGGGCGAGGGCGGTTGCCAGGAAAACTTCACCACCGCAGTAACGCGCACCAGCGTGCTGTTTGGGCCCATCAGGAGGATTCATAATGTCTCGCGAAGATCAGCAGCAGGATTTGGGGCAGTCTCAATCTCTGCACGAACGTATCGCTGACCGCGAAAGCATGGTGATTGAGGGGGACCCCGGCAGCGGTAAAAGCACGCTGCTGCTGAACGTCCTAGAACAGTTGGCTCAGAAGCGGTCTGGAACTTTTCTTCTGCTGACCCCTGACCGTGCTCGCGCCGAGCGGTTGGAGTCGCAAGCCAAGAGGGCGGTTCTCACCGCTGCCGCTGAGAATTTGGGGCCGCGTCTGATTCGCACGGTCTCGTCCTTTGCCGATCACGTGTTAAGGGTCTGGTCGGTTGAGCGAGCTGAACCGGTTTCGCCGCCGAAGTACTTAGGCGGGGCCGATGAGGACGTTTGGGCTGGGAATTACCTGGCAGAACACAAGGAACAGTGGGAGGCTCTGCTCCCGGAACAGGCCATCGGTTCACGAAGTCTGCGGATGGAACTGCGCAATATCATTGCCCGCGCCAGTGATCGACAACTGGGCCCCGAGGACGTGCGACTCTTGGCCGCTAAAGCCAAATTTCCCGTCTGGGATCTAGCGGCTGACGCCTACCGCGACTACGTCGGGGGCTCCGAAATGGCGTTCAGTGCGACCAGCGAAACTGTTGACGCGGCGCGCCTCCAAGTTGTTGCCGCAAAAGTCTTAAAGAACTGGCTCCGGGACGCACCGCAACAGAAGGTGACGGCAGACCTCCCGATCCCAAATTGGGTTTTTGTCGACGACCTGCAGGATTGTCCACCCGCCACGGTCACACTCCTGGAAGTGTTGAAACGTTTGGGTGTCACTGTCGTCGCCACCACCAGCCCCCTGACCGCCACGGCGGAGTTCCGCGGCGGCGTTCCCCACCTGGGGAGAATACTTGCTCGCCGTCTCGATATCCCCCTCGAGACACTGACATCGCAGTGGAGGCTGCAACCGGCCACCCGCCAGGTGCTCGAAGCTATCCGCCAGTGGATTGACGGAGTTCCCGCCGCCGAGCCCGCGTACCCACCCGTGCCCATGATCAAAACTTCTAGTCTGGGGCGCCAGGCTGCGCTGCTCGCCGACTCGATCCGCAGTGCCCGGTACCGTCGCAATATCCCCTGGGAGGAACAGGTCGTTCTGGTGCGCACCAGCGCACAGGTCCAGCCGCTGCGTCGGCAGTTACGCCGCGCTGCTGTGCCGCTGGCGGCCGAAAGGCGCGCCCAACCTCTCGCTCAGGACGCGGCATGCCGCATCCTGCTGGAACTGCTCACAGCACCCGGACCAGAAAGCAGCGGTTCACAGCCCGACCCGGCCCAGAAAGAGCAGGACCGAAACCTCGCCTACAGTCTGGTTGAATCACCGCTGGTGCACGTCGATTCACTGCAGCTATTTCGTTTCTTACGGGCGGCAAACACACTGGTCGAGGGCGAAGAGATCCCAGAGGTCCGCGACCTGGTCTGGTGGCTGGAGCATCCGGAATTCTTCGAGGTCCCGGAAGTGGCGGCATTTGATGAGGAAACCACCAAAGTTTTGATTCGCGCCGCCACGCTGTGGAAGTTGCGGGCGATAGCCGCCGAACAGCTGCCCCGCTCGGGTCTGTGGACTCTTTGGTCCGCGGCGGACAAAGACGTCCAGTGGCAGCAGCAGGCCATCAGTGGTGGTTGGCGCGGAGAGCAGGCCGATGATTGGCTCGACGCGGTTATTGCCCTCTTTAGGCGTGCCGATATTTGGGAGCAGGAACAGTTAGAGAGCGAACCGGAGAAAATACTGACCGCGCGTGCTTTCGCTGCCGAAATTCTGGAACAGGACATCCAGTCTGACTCGATTGCCATTGGGGGACTGCGCGAACCGGGCGTAGCGGTGCTGACAGTTGCCGAAGCTGCCGGTCGGCAGTGGAAAAACGTTTATGTTGTCGGGCTCCAAGACGGTGTCTGGCCCTCATCGGCCGCCCTCGGAGGCCTGCTACGGGCCAACTACTTTGCGGGCATTGCCCAGACCATTTGGGAAAATGACCTGCAAGATCATCTCGCTGAAGCCTTAGCAGCAGACGGAGACCTTCTCACC
>CAYFQJ010000021.1:5372-14099 GCA_964345205.1 uncultured Actinomyces sp.
GGTGAGCGCCGGAAGAGTGAGGCCCGACTGTTGGCGGCTGCCATTAGCCGGTCCAGTGGTGACCTGGAGATATTCGTGGTTGACAGCGAAGATGAGGCCCCCTCGGTATTCGCTAACTACCTGGAACGTGGCGGCGAACTTCGCAGCGTCACACCCCAGGGGCACACTCGGTCCACAGAGTTAGACCTGCCGCGGATGGTGGGGAAATTGCGCTTCGCCACCGTTGATGGAGAGCTCAACGACGACCAGCGTGCGGGGGCAGCGCGACTCCTTGCCGTCCTCGCCCGATCGGGTGTACGTGGGGCGAATCCGGATGATTGGGTGGGCGCATCCCAATTGACGTCCTCAACTGCGGTGATTCCTTTGGACCGCCTCTCGCTCAGCCCCTCTGCACTGCAGGATGCTTCCGACTGCATGCTGCAGTGGTACTTCCGCCGCATTAAGGGCGAAGATGCGCGTAACCTCAACGGAGAATTCGATTTAGATGCCCTGGAGGTCGGCAACCTGGTTCACCACCTGGCCGAAACCTATCCCAGCGGCGGAGCCGAAGAACTCAAGGCGGCCCTGGACGAATACTGGCAGGAAAACGAATTAGACGACGGCACCTGGTGGCGTGAAAAGAAGTACCAAGAAATCGTAGCCATGCTGGAACGTTTGGGGACCTCCCAGCAGAGCCGGGACTCGGTCGCTGCAGTGCAAGTCGAGCAAGACATCAGGGTCAAACTGAGCGAAGCAACAGTTCGGGGACGTGCGGACCGAATCGAAACTATCGTGTCGGAAGATGGTGATAAGAAGACCCTCCGGATTATTGACATCAAGACGGGTAAGACCGCGCCCTCAGCGAGGCAACTCGACGAGAACTTGCAGTTGCGGGCCTATCAGTTGGCGCTTCAAAGTCCTGATGTGGAGGTGGAGGCCGCACTGCTAACTGTCGCCGCGCCGAAAGCGCGCAATGTGATCCTGCGCGAACAAGAACCGATGGACGGCGAAGAAAGTGCCGCGATGGTCAAAGAACTGGACCAGCTGGCCCAACGCATGGTCGGTCCAAGTTACCAACCAACTGTTGGGGCTCGTTGCGAGACCTGTAGTTTCGCCCGGGTCTGTCCCGCTCGGCCCGAAGGGAATCGGAGATTCGAATGACTCGCCAAACCTCTGCTATTGACGACGACCTCCTCAGGGAAATCGTTGGCGAAACTGGAACACATGAACCGACAGCGGATCAGGTGAAAGTGATTACCTACCCGATCTACACCGGGGGGGACCAGCGCCGACCCACCCCGCTGCTAGTGGTGGCGGGGGCCGGATCAGGGAAAACTGCGACCCTCTCGATGAGGGCGGCCTACTTAGCGAAGAAATACCCCGATCTGCCCGGCGATGCCATCCTCGGCCTCACGTTTACGCGAAAGGCGGCGGCTGAACTTGAGAGCCGGTTGACGGACCGGGTCGGGCAGGTCCGGAAAAATCGTGACAGCGACCGGGCGGCCGGCGTCGTCAACTTCGATGAAACCCCGATCGCCACGACCTACAATGGTTTCGCTTTGAACGTGGTGCGTGAATTCGGTTCCCAGCTCGGATTGGAAACCGGTGCGGCCCACCTCGATGGGGCAGCCGCCTGGCAAATGATGCACGACGTGGTTTCGACCTGGGACAGCCCACTGACGGGCGACTCGGCGCTCTCGACGGTGGTGGACCGGGCGCTGAGCCTGCGCGAAGCCATCCTGAACCAGGGATACACGTATAAAGCGGCGGTTGCGGCACTGACACGTCTGCAGGACCAGTTCAGCAAAAGCAGGCAGACCCGCGGCAAAGCGCTACCGGGTTTCTTGAAAGCGGGTGCAACGGCCAACGAGCAGCGGCTAGAGCTGATCTCAATCATCATGGCCTTCGAGGATGAGAAGAAGAGGCAAAACCGGCTCGACTTCGCCGACCAGGTTATTTTAGCGACCCAAATTGTCAGGCAGCTGCCGCACGTTCGGGAGGAGCTTCGCGAACGGCACCGCGTGGTTTTCCTTGACGAGTTCCAAGACACCTCGGTCTCTCAGATGAGTTTCCTCTCGGCCCTCTTCGGCGATCATCCCGTCACCGCAGTTGGGGACCCGAACCAAGCTATCTACGGTTGGCGTGGCGCGTCTGCGGCCTCACTGGAGGACTTCCACCAAAAGTTCAACACCGACGAGGACGTGCCCGACACGGTGTTCACGCTGTCAACAGCGTGGCGCAACGCGAAGCGGATCCTCTCGGTGGCGAACACCGTTTCGGCTCCACTGCAACCTACAGGTCAAGACAAATCCGTGTTGCCGGCGCTGGTGCTGCAGCCCTCTCCCACATCTGGTGAAGGGCAAGTTTTCACGCACTACTTCGAAACCATGGAACAGCAGATTGACCTGATCGTCTCGCAGGCCAGTGCGGCGTATCGCGACGCGAAGGAAAATGGTGAGAATCCACCGACAATGGCCGTCCTCTCCCGGAGACGGCAACCGATCCTTCCCGTCGTCAACGCACTGAACCAGGCCGGAATCCCCGCCGAGACAGCGACCTCTGACGGGTTGCTATCCCACCCGGCGGTCCAGGATCTTCGGGCCGCCATCGAAGTTGCCAATCAGGTGGGGGCTAACTCCCAACTGCTGCGACTGCTGTATAACTTGGACTTGGGCACCGCGGATCTTTGGCAACTGGGCAGAGAGGCTAAGAACTTGGCGCGGGAAGCCTCGAAAGAAGTTCACGGCACGGCTGTCCTCCTGGATGCAGTCGACCATCTGGTCGATCACGAACCCAGTGGCACGATGAGTGCCACGGCCCTGCGGCTAATCAGGAACTTGGGACAGCAGTTGCGCTTGCTCCGCCAGGCGGGGGACCGCGACATTTCGGATCAGCTGGAACTGGCGCGTCGACTGCTCCACCTTGAGGAGGACGCTCTGGCCACAGGGATTGGCAGCGACATTACCGAAATAATTGACACCTTCATTGGCACCGCCATCGACTACCAGGGGGCTGCACCGGGCGCGACCATCGAAGGTTACTTCAGCTGGCTCAAGGCAGCTGAAGAGAAAGAACGAGGACTGTCACTGCCGCGCCCGCAACCGGACCCGGGGGCCGTGCAGGTCATGACAATTCACGCCAGTAAAGGTCTGGAGTGGGACCACGTCTTCGTCCTCGACCTGGAAAACGGTAGGTTCCCGAGCCACCGGGGAAGAGTAGGACGGTTCGTCAAAGCGCCTGACGGTGAAAAGGTTTGGCGTCCAAATCGGAGCGTCGAAGACATTCGGGACGAACCAGCGGCCCCGCAGTTGGGTTGGTGGAAGAGCCCCGGCGAACTTCCCTATACGGCGCGTCTGGACAGCAGCCACCTGCCCGACCCACTGATTTGGGATGTGGACGAAACCATGAAAGTGGTTGAAGGTGTTTTTCGTGAAGGCATCGGCGAGTACCTGCTCGAAGAGGAACGGCGTCTAGCCTATGTGGCCTTTACGCGTCCGAAGCATCGGCTCACCCTCATCGGCTCATGGCTCTCCGGGGGTGCGACACCTCGGGATCAGTCGCGGTTCCTGTTAGAAGCAAACACCGTCCCCAACGTCACCAGTGAAACGGCGCCGATCCCGAGCAAAGAGCGGATTGACGAAATTGTTGCTCAAGCGGAGCATGTACCGTTACCGCCTGAACCGGGAATCGTCAGGAAACGGATCGCGACCTCGACTGTCCGAGTGCGAGAACAGATCAGGGATCAGAACCTCAGCCACGCCAGTGTAGACGGACTTCTGCAGCCCGTTCCAGACACGAACTGGGCGGAGAGTGTGGATATTCTGCTCAAGGAACATCAGGAACGGGCCGCACGTCAAGAGTTGAGCGTGATCGACAATGCGGTGCTCCAGGCAAAACTTGCCTCGGGTGGGGTGGGCCCGACGTTCACGGCCACATCGCTGCACGGCGCCGCTACCAGCGACGACATTTGGATGGTTTTGCGCCGACCAATTCCGTTGAAACCACCTTCAGGGGCGGCTCTGGGAACGGTCTTTCACAGCTGGGTAGAGCAGGAACTGCGTCGCAGTTCGTCAGTCGACCTCGACATTGACCCCGATTCAGATGGCAGTGAACTGGCTGATCTGGACTTTACGTGGGATGACATTCCCGCCTCAGGGGTCGGCACCCGGGCCACAGACGAAAAACTCTTGGCGCTGCAAAACACCTTCCGAACCATTCCCTGGATCACGACCGTGAGCTCACAGGGGCTCGAAGTCCCCTTCACTGTCGAACTGGACGGGTTGCTTGTCAGGGGACGGATCGACGCAGTTTTCACTGAACCGGTCAGTCAAGAAACCTGGTTAGTTGACTGGAAAACTGGGGACATCAACGTCAAACGCGACGGGGACGGCAAACTTGTTGAATATTGGACGCAGCTTTCCGTGTACCTCGCGGCCTGGAAACAGAAACATCCTGAGGGGCCACCGGTGAATGCGAAACTCGTTTTCGTCCGCGAAGAGGGGTATCAGGAACTGAGTTACGAGGAACTGGTGCAGCAGTATCAGGAGGCAACGGGGAAGACGTGGGCGTTGGAACACCATTTGACGGTGCTCAAAGATCGCCTCGACCAATCGGAAACTCCCACGGTCTAACTATTGGGGGTCTCCAAGGTCTCCCAGATGGGCGAATACCTCGGTGGCGATCGAGTCTTCGTCCGCTGGGTCATCGGAAAGTTCCACAATTGGAATGGGAGCGCTGATCACATCGGCATGCGTTGATTCCGCCAGGATTGGGATTGGGTCCGAGAGGGGACGACTTCGCTCATCCGGTGCTGAGGCGGGCGCCGAAGGGGAGAGGTCCATGGGGGCAATGACCTCAGTGACCTGGTCCTGATCTGCGGTTGGGACATCGGTGTCTTGCGTGTCCCGCCGCCAAATGCGGTTCAATGGTTCTTCTTCAATGGTGAAGTGGATTTCCGAGACCGGGCGTGTGGAGTTCACTAGCATTTCCCCGGCAAGATCCGCGTTCAAGTCGGCGATCATCTGTTCCGCCTCCGCGATGATCTGCTCGTCCTCAAGCTTTTCGCCGTACTGTAACCAGTCCACCAAAGCCAGTTCGGAGTAGAGTTGGGCGCGTTTGAGCAAATGCAGATCAGGTTCAGAACGGCCCGCCACGTAGGCGATGAACAGATTTTCCATGAACTCCAAACTGGCCAGGGGCAGTAACCACGAGATATCGCTGGCCGGATCGGCGATGCGGGCCGAGTCGAAGCCCGACAACGCCCACACTGTGCCCTCGTTGACGGCAATATCGGCCAGAGCCAAATCGCCGTGAATCAGCGTCGGGTTGAAAGTCCACAGCGCGTCCTCACGCAGAGCGACGTCCCAGCGTTTACGTAAATCGCCCGGGACTTGCCGCCCGACTCCCTGGAGGCGTTCGCGCCACTGATCCCGAATCTCATCAGGGGTGACAGTGGGGAGTTCAAGCGCCGATAAACTATCGGTTGACACACTGTGCAAAGCCGCCAGCGACCGACCCAAAGATGAGGCGAACAGCGACGACGTTGCCAGCGAGGACTCCTGAAGAATGTTTCCGCCGGGGAAATTTTCCACAGTTGCGAAAGTGTTTTCGCTCGTGGGAACCACACCGGCAATGCGCGGGACGATGAACGGGAGTTTCCCCGCATCGTCCAAGGCCCCGAGGATCTCTACCAATTTGAGCTGGGCGACCATCCGGGATCGGGTTGTGGGGACCTTACTGGCGGTAACGCGCCAACTGTTCCCATCGGCATCAACGATCACGGTGCTCGATGCGTATTGGTCGTCAAACTGAGGTTCACGCAGAGCGGTCACGCACAATTTGGGGACCGCTACTGTTGCCAGGGCTGCCAGTTCAAGGGGTGATGGTTCTTTGTTCACCCTTCTAAACTACTCACACTTCGGTGCTCGACTCGGGGAGGCACACGGAGGCTCATCGCATTGGGAGACTTCGCTCAACTGGTTCTAAGTAGGCGGAAGGCCGCAATTGGGTCGGCGCGCAGCCGTTCCCTTCGGGCAGTGTGTCACGAGGAGGCGACCAGATCGGATAGGGTGACACTGTGAGTATTGAGTTCGCAGAGCAGATCCGGCACCTACACGACACCATGACCAACGTTTTGGCTGTCAGCCAGCCCGAACGTCTGAAGACAGAGATTGCGAGATTATCGGGTGAGGCCGCAGCCCCCGACCTGTGGGACGACCCGGCGGCCGCTCAGGCTGTGACTTCCGAGCTGAGCCACTTACAGTCCGAGTTTGAACGACTGACTGTGATGCAGGGCCGCATCAATGACCTGGACGCCATGTTAGAGATGTACCAGGAAACCACTGATGAGGACGAGCAGAGCGAAATTGCCGATGAAATTGCTGCCGACCTCAAAAAAACTCAAGAGGATCTGTCGGCCTTGGAGATTCGGACCCTCCTTGACGGTGAGTACGACGAGCGCCATGCGGTAGTGACGATTCGGGCGGGAGCTGGCGGTATTGACGCGGCTGATTTCGCTGAGATGCTCTTGCGGATGTACCTGCGGTGGGCTGAACGCAGCGGGTACCCCACCAAAGTTCTTGACACTTCCTACGCCGAAGAGGCAGGCCTCAAATCCGCGACTTTTGAGGTGATGGCGCCTTATGCTTACGGCACTTTGAGTGTCGAATCGGGGACGCATCGCCTCGTGCGGATCAGTCCCTTCGATAACCAGGGGCGACGACAAACCAGTTTTGCTGCTGTGGAAGTTATTCCGCTCATCGAGACGACTGACAGCATCGAAATTCCTGATGCCGAACTGAAAGTGGATGTGTTCCGCAGTTCGGGACCGGGGGGACAGTCAGTTAACACAACTGACTCCGCGGTTAGAATGACGCACCTCCCAACCGGGATTGTCGTTTCAATGCAGGACGAGAAGTCGCAGATCCAGAATCGGGCTGCCGCTTTGAGGGTCCTCCAGTCGCGCCTTCTGGTTATGCGCCACGAAGAGGAAAAGGCCAAGAAAGCTGAGTTGAAGGGCGATGTGAAAGCGTCGTGGGGGGACCAGATGCGTTCCTACGTCCTCCAGCCGTATCAGATGGTTAAAGATCTGCGGACCGAGTTCGAATCCGGCAATACGCAGGGCATCTTCGACGGCGAAATCGACGGTTTCATCAACGCGGGCATTCGTTGGCGCAAACGCGTTCCCACCGAGTAATCACGAGAAACCGAGGGATAATCCTCCCAGACTTGCCATGTAAGCGTGTCGCAACTGGGTAGGTGTCCTGCAGGAGCCTAGTCTGAAGGCGACTATGGATTCACATGAGGTGGATTCCGACACCAGCCAACAGAGTGGATAATGATTCAATTCGAGAACGTCACCAAGGTGTACGCGAAGGGCGCACGACCTGCGCTCGATAACGTCTCTTTGGAGATAAATCGGGAAGAGTTTGTGTTCCTGGTAGGTAAATCCGGCTCCGGTAAGTCAACTTTCTTGCAACTCGTTTTGCGAGAACAGAAGGCAACCAGCGGTGAAGTTTGGGTCCTCGGTCAAGACCTGGGACGCCTGTCTAACTGGCGGGTACCTAAACTTCGTCGCCAGATCGGCACCGTATTCCAAGATTTTCGCCTCCTGCCCAATAAGAACGTGTACGATAACGTTGCGCTGGCGATGCAGGTCATCGGCAAACCCCGGCACGCGATTAATGCTGCCGTCCCCGAAGTCTTGACCCTGGTGGGTCTGCAGGGGAAAGAAAAGCGGCTGCCGTCAGAGCTCTCCGGTGGTGAAGAGCAGCGGGTGGCGATAGCTCGCGCCATGGTGAACCGCCCGCAACTTTTGCTGGCTGACGAACCGACTGGAAACTTGGATCCGGAAACCAGCCTGGGAATTATGCGTCTGCTGGACCGAATTAACCGCAATGGCACCACAGTTGTGATGGCCACACACGACGCCAAAATTG
The DNA here is from genome assembly GCA_964345205.1 of uncultured Actinomyces sp. Classification (GTDB taxonomy): domain Bacteria; phylum Actinomycetota; class Actinomycetes; order Actinomycetales; family Actinomycetaceae; genus Scrofimicrobium. The sequence goes on from CAYFQJ010000021.1 coordinate 13,289, forward strand.
TTGACCAGCTGCGCAAACGCGTAATCGAGTTGGAAGATGGCCAAGTGATACGCGATCAGGACCGCGGTGTCTACGGTGGGGCGAGGTAACAGTGCGTTTACGGTTTATTCTTTCGGAAACAGGCAAAGGCCTGGCTCGTAACAAGGCAATGGCTGTTGCTGTCGTCATCGTTACTTTCGTGTCGCTCCTCTTTGTGGGTACGGCTGCGCTCGCCCAAATCCAAGTCGGGAAGTTACGCAGCGACTGGTACGGGAAAATTGAAGTTGCGGTGTACATGTGTGCGCCGTTGGACCAGGTTGCGTCATGTAATTTGGAAGAGGCCACTCCGGAGCAGATCGAATCGATTCGGCAGCGTCTCGCCGATCCGCAGCTATCGCCCTATATTGAGAAGGTCTATGAAGAGACCAAAGAGGAGGCCTTCGAGTCGTTCACCGAAATGTATGGGGACACCGCTCTGGCCGAGTGGGCCACGGCGGATATGCTGCAGTTCTCGTTCCGCATCAAACTGGTTGACCCGGAAAAGTACCGAATCATCCAGGAAGAACTTTCCGGTTTGCCTGGTGTTGCCGAGGTGCAAGATCAGCGCGAACTAATCGAGCCCCTGTTTGAGGTCGTCGAAACCGCCAAGGGAATTTCCATTGGTTTGGCGGCCATTATGATTGTCGCCGCGATCCTCCTGATCTCAACCACAATTCAGCTTTCGGCCCTGTCCCGTGAGGAAGAGACCCAAATCATGAGGTTGGTGGGTGCCTCCAACCTCTTCATCCAAGCTCCCTTCATGATCGAGGGCGCAATCGCGGCTCTAGCGGGG
>CAYFQJ010000022.1:0-10820 GCA_964345205.1 uncultured Actinomyces sp.
CTCCGTTGAGGCGGGAAAAAGCCCAGTCTCGCAGTGTTTTTTCTGTGGACCGGAAACACCCCCGCGGGTGCGGGGAAAAGTTCGCGACCTGCATCTTTAGCGGCCGTCACGTCCGTTTTCTGCAACCTGTTGACGCAGCATTAGGGTTATCCCATCCAAATTAACCGGTGTGGGCGCCCTCGCGCCGTAGCATTCAATTCCGTATCCTTGTTCCGAACTGGGGTCGTTCCAAATCATCGTCAGATTATCGACGCGCGTAGACGTAAGTAGCCGTTCCCAAAGCCGGTCGCGGACTCTCGGCGAACAGTTGCCGACGAACAGGTTCGGTTGGGGTTCGACGAGGAACCGCGAAACATATCCTCGTAAATTGTCGGGAAGTGCCGGCGCGGACAGGACTACGAACATTAGGCCTGCTGCCCATACTGGGTATGGCCTTCGACTTCGTCGCCCAAATTGTCACCAATGAGACGGTCGTCGTTCCTCTCGGGCAAATGCGGTTTCAGCACCAACATCAGCGCGTCGAGCATGCCGACGAGCATGTCGTTTCGGACGAAAGCGGCGCGCATTTGGCGGCGGACCACAGCGGGCATGTCCTCCGCGTTCGCGGCGGCGAAACGCATGTTGATAATGGGGTGATGCTCTGTTGGCACCACCACCGGAATATTGACTCGGGCGGGTGGGAAATCACCATGAAGGAGGGAATACCGCAAGTGGCCGCCGGGCCTAACAACCCGGTCCGTCAACCCACAACTTGATCTGCGCCAAGAATTCGTAGCCTGCTCGCCACAGGTTACGCATTGGGCCGCCCGGATACGAAGCGGCGCCCTGGATTTCGCCCGGAACGCAAGCCTCAAAAATCGTTAGGGCACGCCGTAAGTGCGAAACTTCGGTCACGACGACCACCGATGACCAACCTTGCTCTTCAGCTAACTTGCGATAAGCGATGGCCTCGCCGTAGGTGTTATTCGGTGCGGGAAAAATGCAGAAGGTGTCCGCATCGCAATCGGGAACCTTTCCGGCTGCCCGCATCTCCGCGGAAACAGATATCACCAAATTGGGGGCAACAGCATCGGCAACTAACTGTTCTGCGAGTTCGACCCTGTCATGTCGATAGGCAAGGGCCACCACCGCGTCAGCCTTTGACACCGGAGAAACCGGGGGGCGCCAAATACGCCATTCGACAGCGAAGACAACCAGACAGAGGGCAGCCGCCAGCCCGACTCGGACGCGCTTAGCGGAGAAAATATTCCGCAATGGACCGGGTGGCCGGCAGAACTTGCTTTGCCGACAAGTCGTAGATTTCATCTGACCGACGATACGGGTCCATCACTTCCCACTCGGAAGGATCATCCGGGACGGGCACCACGCCACGCTGACCGGCGGCCGCTTCAATCGGGGAACCTGAAGTGCCAGTCACCGCTGCGGACAGAGCGGCGAACTCGCGCAGAGTGAAGAGTTTCCGCACGGCGCTCGGGCGTAACCGGGCCAAGCGGCGCCGGTGATCAAAGGCCAAAGCCAGCACCAAGTCGGCCTCATCTAACATTTCGGGGGTGACGAGGCGCGGCTTGTGCCCCATGATTGAAGTCAGCCCCTCAGAAACGCCGATCCGTATCTGCTGACGAGGCACAGATCCACCGACAACGGCGTGCGTTCCCGCGCTGGAAACTTCAAACCGGTCGGTGGGCAACAAATCACGCAGATGATACTCCGCCAGGACTGATCGGCAAATATTACCCGTGCAGACCGTCAAAATCCGTGTGGTCACAAGATGCCACCGAAATTCTCGCGGATCTGTGGGATCTCACCCGTCGGAGCCGGAGCCCCCGAAATCGGCGGGACCGGAGTTTTCCCATAGCCGTAAGAACCATATCTACGAGCGTCGGGACCCTTAGTTGGCACCATGGTCATGATGATTCCTAACAGGCGTGCGTTCACGGAATCTACCAGCTCAATTGCCTCCCCGAGGTCATGTTTGCGGGTATGACCCGAAGCGCTGACCATCAGAACACCACTGGTCGAATGGGCGACGACCGCAGCATCCGTCACCACTAGGACCGGGGGGGCGTCCACGAGGACGTAATCGAAGTGACTCTTCAAGGTGTCCATCACCTGCATCATGGCGCGTGAACCTAAAAGTTCAGACGGGTTCGGGGGAACAGTACCCGCGGGGAGAACAAAAAGACTTGTGAGTCCCCACTGCTGCAAAGTGTCCTCGAAAGTCGCCTCGCCGATCAGGATGTCGGTCAGGCCAATGGCGCCCTCGATCCCCAAATAGTCCGAAACTTTCGGTTTGCGGAGGTCGCCGTCAACGACCGCTACCCGCGCACCGGTTTCAGCCAAAGCCAAAGCCAAGTTGACTGTGGTCGTCGTCTTACCTTCGCCCGGACCGCAAGATGTGACCACGAAACTGCGCGGGTCGCCCTCGACATTAAGGAACTGCAAGTTGGTTCGCAACGCCCGATACGCTTCTGCCCTCGGACTGTGCGGGTCCTCCTGGATAATCAGCGGACGGCGACGTGCACCCGGATCGTCCTGGATGCTGCCCATGATGGGCACTCCAGTGATCGACCGAATATCGGAGCGACTGCGAATGCGAGTATCCAGAAGTGACAGCAATACCGCCAAAACGACGCCGGAACCTAAACCGCCGACCAAACCTAAAGCCAGGTTCCGGGTGACGTTCGGGCTGACCGGGGCGCTGCCCGCCACCGCTGGCTGGATCGTATCGATCTGCACTCGAGCGGGAGACCCCTCACTGGGGCGTTCAAGAACATTCATCACTGCATTGGAAAACGCATCGCCGGTGACGTTGGCCAGCTCCGCTGTGGCCGCCGGATCCTCACCGACCGCCGAAATGTCAATCAGAACCGAGTTCGCCGGTGAACTTGCCGAAACGCGTGATGCCAACTCTGAGGCGTTTCCACCTAACTGGGCTGCGACCTCGTCCATCACCAATGCGCTGGTGACTACGTCGACGTAGGAAGTGACCGACTGGCGCACAAAATTGCTGCCCTGGGTCAGATCACCAACACCGGTGCCCTCATCAGCGCGAACGGAAACCCACAGGCGTGTCGTCGACTTATACTGTGGTGTGGAAGCCAGCGACAAAAACGCGCCGGCGCCTAAACCAACCAAACTGGCGACAACAACTAAAACCCAATATTTGCGTAAAACGCGCACATAGTCACGTAGATCCAATGTTCCCAACTCTCTGTATACACTAAATCTACCCGATCGAACCCGCCAACTGAACCCCACGGAGGACAAGTAATTGTCAGCACTCGCCAGCGGCGCCAGGGGCGGTAGCGTCATAATCGGGGGGCAGGTCCTTAAGGCACTCCTCAAATTTTTCGGTGCCGTTGTCCTTTCCCGACTCCTCCCGCCAGAAGACTTTGGCCTAGTTGCAATGGTTACGGTGCTCGTTGCCCTAGGTGAACTCCTGCGTGACGTGGGCCTTTCCACGTCCGCCCTCCGTGCCCCCACACTCACGAGCCACCAGGCCTCCAACATGCTGTGGGCAAATACACTGCTCGGATTTGTGACTGCAATCGCCATGGCCGCCGCCACGCCCCTACTGGTCACCCTCTACGACGAACCCCGTTTGGCCGCAATCACGCCCGTCCTCGCGATCTGCCTGGCCCTTAACGGCATCCAATCGCAAGTGCGCGTGCAAATGGCCCGCAACCACCAGTTCACCTCGATCGCCACCACCGACCTGATCAGCCAGTTCCTCGGGTACGGCATCGCGATTTATGGGGCCGCGACCGGGTGGGGATACTGGGCCCTCGTCTGGCAGCCGCTTGTCACCGCCCTTAGCCTCCTCATTATGCGGTTCGCATCGGCCCGCTGGGTGCCGCACCTGCCGCGCCGAAACGCCAATACCAAGGGCCTAATAATGAGCGGCCTCAACTTTGGGGCAACCGACATCCTCACCTATTTCGCGGCCAATACCGACACAATGATGATCGGAGCCGTCTGGGGGGCCACGCCGCTGGGCTACTACAACCGTGCCTATCAGCTGATCACCGTCCCCATCACGTCCATGTTGGCGCCCCTGACGAACGTGGTCGTCCCGACGATCACTGCCGCGCGCAAAGCCGGCGAGAACATCCAAAAGCACCTGCTGAAAATCCAGGGGCTTGTCGGTTTCGGCACCACTTTCGTTTTCGCCGTGACCGCCGCTAGCGCCGACGTCCTCATCCCGTTTGCCCTAGGGACCACCTGGATGGGTTCCGTGCAAATCGCCCAAATCCTCGCGGTCGGCGGCGCCGCGCAGGGATTTTACCAGGTGAACACGTGGGCTTTCATCACTGAGGGACGCAGCCGTGACCTGCTCCGCAGCAATCTGGTGACGCGCGGCCTGACTGTTGCCCTAGTGGTCGGGGGGACGTTCATCTCGGTCGAGGGCGCCGCGTGGGCCTACTCGCTCAGCCTGATCCTCAGTTGGCCCATTGGCCTCTGGTGGTTGCAGCGCACAGCGGGCCTCCCGGCCTGGCCCTTCTTCATTTCCGGCCTGCGCACCCTCGCCGTAGGGCTCGCCGCAAGCCTCCCGATCATGTTCCTCACGGTCCCGGGCGAAGCATTCTGGCTACAAACCGTCATTAAAGCCTCGCTCAGTGCAGCGCTCTTCGTGGCTTTCACCGCCGTCAGTGCCGAAGGGCGCGGCCAGTTGCGGTCACTGTTACGCCTCCCCGCGCTGCTCAGACCCTAATGCCGCTCCGCTCGTGGTGAGTGCGAGCAGTCGACAAAATGAAGGCAACTGCCCGTTCGGACGTGTTATCAATCTGGTAGTCGTCCGGGATTGGCAGAGGTCGTTCCTGGGCGAGGGCGAAACTGGCCGCGTCAAGAATACTGTCCGTCGTGATTCCCGCCGTGATGATCGCGCCCGTGTCGATCGCTTCGGGCCGTTCGATGGCGTCCCGCAGTGTGATCGCGGGGAAACCGAGCAGGCTCGACTCTTCGCTAATCGTGCCCGAGTCGGAAAGCACCAACCGCGCATTTTGTTGCAGCTTGACGTACTGGTTGAAGCCGAAGGGCGCGTGGAAAATCAGCCCTTCGGGGACATTGAGCCCTTCCAGTCGTTTCCGTGTGCGCGGGTGGGTGGAAATGAGGACGGGAATCCCATACTTTTCGTGGAGGGCGCCGAGGGCATCTAAAGCCGACTGGAGCCGTTCAGGGTTGTCCACATTCTCTTCCCGATGCAGGCTCACCAGGAAATAATCGTCCCAGTCGACGCTCGCCGCCGCGATTTCGTCCCGGTTCGCTTCGAGGACCTCTTTCATGGGTGACCCGGTGAGGACGACCCGTGACGGGTGGAGCCCTTCACCGAGGAGGTTCCGGCGGGCATGTTCCGTGTACACCAGGTTGTAGTCGGAAATGTGGTCGATCATCCGCCGGTTTGTTTCCTCGGGGACGTTCTCATCGAAGGAACGGTTTCCTGCTTCCATGTGGTAGACGGGAACCTTCATCCGCTTCGCAATAACCGCCGAAATTGACGAGTTCGTGTCACCCAGAATAAGGAACGCATCGGGCTGTTCCTCTTTAATGACGTCTTCGGTGCGGCTAAGAATCGTCCCGAGGGCCGACCCGAGTGAACTAACATCGGCCTCGAGGAAATGGTCCGGTTTCCGCAAGTTGAGGTCTTCGAAGAAAATTTCGTTCAGTTCGTAGTCGTAATTTTGTCCCGTGTGCACCAGAACGTGGTCGGTGAACTGATCTAACTTCTTCAGTGTGGGGGCAAGCCGAATAATCTCGGGCCGAGTCCCCACAACGGTCATGACTTTGAGTTTTTCAGCCAAGGTTCACTGCCTCCATGATGGTATCCGGATTGGCCGGATCGAACAGGTCATTAGTCCAGAAAGATGTGTACAGCGGCTCATCGCCCGTATTGGTTATGTTGTGAGTCCACCCTGTCGGCATGTCGATCGCCTGTGGATGTTCACCATCAACTTCGTAGGTGATGACGTCCTCGCTCAGCAAGCGCCGCAGCCGGATTGTCGCGCGCCCCGACAGAACGGTGAACCGCTCAATTTTGCGCCGGTGATAGTGGTCGCCGCGCGTCACGCCGGGGACGGTCACCGAGAACGACGACTGTCCCGTGCCGCCGTTGGTACGGATAATTTCGAAGAACGCTCCCCGCTCATCGGCATGGCGCGTGAGGGCGATCGGGTCGGGACCCACGAAAGACCGGTAAGTGTTGAAAAGGTCCCTCTGGAAGGGGGTGCTGATGTCGGGGATATGCCCCTCGCGATAGGTTTGCGCAAAACCGCTCAGGGTGGCAAGCAGTTCGCTCACTGACGCTTCGTAGAAGATTGGGTCCTCACCCAGCAGCCAATCAACGGCGTTTTGGGCGTGAATCAGGGTGAGGTCGCGGTCCTCGTGGACGGTTGGTGCGCCCTCGCCCGTGGCCAGAAGGTGGCTGAAAGTTGCGACGACCGAGTTGTAGAATGGCCGCCCATGCTCCCCGAAAACGTTGGGGAGAGTCACGATCCGGTCGGGCCGCAGAATTTCGGCGGCAGCCGTTTTCGATTCGCCGTAGGGCCCCTCGGTCTGGGTCGTTCCCGCGTAGACGATCGGCGTCGGACTGTCCGCGAGCGCCCCCGCTAGTTGCTGGGCGAACTGCACGTTGAGGTCCGCAACATTCTCGCCCCGGTTCGCTCCCGCCAGGTGGATGAGCAGGTCAGCCCGGTCGAGGGCGTCAGCAGCCTGGGCCGCATCAAAGTTTTCCCCCACCGGAATGGGGATGACCGTGTCTTCGGGGGTGGCGATCTGCAGGTGCCACCCGAGGAAACCTCCGGCGCCGGTCACGGCAATGGTGCGGCTCATTCTGCGAGTTCCTCTCGAATTTCGGGAAGCGTCAACAGCAGTTCCTGAATTTGAGGGATGTCCAGGCGGGGGACCGTGTGGGAATCGTAGTCGGCAAAGTCCTCCTGCTGCGGGTTCCCCTCATCCACATACACGTTGTAGTTGAGGTCGCGCTGGTCCGCCCTCACCCGGAAATATTCGCCCATATCTTCGGAGCGTGACAGCTCCTCGCGGGACGCCAAAGTTTCGGAAACCTTTTCGGCGTGGCGCGTCCCGATCACTTCGATCCCCACCGGAGATTTGAAGAGGTCAATAGTTGCCTGGGCGAGGTCACCAATTGTGCAGCTAACTGCTTTCCGGATAAAGAGGTCGCCCTGCTCGGCATGTTCGAAGGCGTACTCGACCAGTGACACCGAGTCGGCCAGCGACATCATGAACCGCGTCATATCGGGGTTCGTCACCGTCAGATTTTGGCCCTTCTTGATCTGGGACACGAAAAGCGGGATGACGCTGCCGCGCGAATACATGACGTTCCCGTAGCGCACGCACGACACCGTGGTCGCCGCATTCGGGTTGTTCAACCCGTGCGAAACCGCGACTTTCTCCATAAGAGCCTTCGTCTCACCCATCGCGTTCACCGGGTAAACGGCCTTATCGGTCGAGAGGCAAACCAGCGACTTCACGCCGTTCTCCTCACAGCCCTGCACCACGTTGGCACTGCCAATCACGTTGGTGCGCACCGCTTCCATGGGGAAGAACTCGCAGGACGGCACCTGTTTGAGGGCGGCCGCGTGGAAAACGAAATCGACGTCTTTGCTGGCGCGTCGCACACTGTCGAGGTCGCGCACGTCACCGACATAAAACCGGACCCGAGGGTCGCGCAGTTCGTGCCGCATCGCGTCCTGTTTCGCTTCGTCGCGACTGAGGACACGCACCTGCTCAACGCCCTGTTGCAGTAGTTTCCGTGTCACGGTGTTCCCGAACGAGCCGGTCCCCCCGGTGACGAGGACCGACGCGCCCTCAACAATTGCGCTCATTTTTCGCCTTTCTGAACAGCTTCGAGGATAGCTTCGATGCGATCTATCCCGGCCTGCTGCGACATTTGCTGCTGATAGTAACTCTGCGCCCGATTCCCCATCATTTCACGGTCCTCGACACTCAGTGCCGCTGCCGATCGGAACGCTGCCGCCAAAGATTCTGGATTTTCTGGTTCCGCCGCGAAACCTAACTGCTGTTCGGTGACAATTCGCGCTACGTCGCCTGGGATCGACGCAATAATGGGGATCCCCTCCGCGAAGGCGTTCTGAGTCTTCGACGGAATAGTGAACTCAAAGAGGGGCAGGTCCTTCAAACTCACCAACTGGAAATCGGACTGCCGGTTGACAGCCCCCATCTGGCTCGGGTCGACGCGCCCCACGAAGGTGACGTTATCGGGTGCTTCCGCCCGCAGCTGCGCCTCATGCGTGCCACTTCCAACCAGGTAAAGGTGGAAACCCTCCCCCGCCAGCCGCGCGGCCTCCATAACATTGTCGAGGGCCTGCATCTCACCGAAGTTCCCCGCATAAACAATATTGACCACCCCGGGACGTCGCGGAATATCAACCTGCCCGGTCTGCGGAACGCCCTCATTCGCCCAGTTGTAGACGTAGTGGGCGCGATCTTCCGGAACGCCGCGCTCCACCAGCGTGTCCCGCATTTTTGGCGAAATACCAATTGTGGCCGCCGCACGCCGATAAAGCCGTCGAATCCACGGGCTCAAAACGTTTTCGACGACTCTCCCCGCCCGTCCGACCATCGACGAGCCGAGGATCGAATCGGGCCACAAATCCTGAACATGGAGGACGTACGGGACACCCCACAGGTCGGGACCAATCGCCGGCGTCAGCTGGGTCGCATACACATAAATGACGTCACAGCGGCGCAACCACGCCCACTCGCGCGCGGCCGACAGTCCGAAAGTCAGGTAGTTCACCAGTCGTTTCACGGGGTTCTGCGAATGGTCAATGTAGAGGGGGGCTCGGCGCACATGGATCCCGTTAACGGTTTCGGTGTGCCGGCGTCGCTGCCGATAGCCGTCGTAAAGCTCACCGGCCGGATAGTTCGGGAAGCCAGTCAGCACCCGCACCTGGTGGCCGCGATCGCGGAGCCCTTCAGCAAGGTGCGCGGGAATACTGGCTGGTTCCGGCGGGTAATACTGGGTGACGATGCCGATTTTCACTGCCTCACCGTCGCGTCCCAGTAGGCTTTCGATAACTGATCGGGCGTGATCGGCTTGACCTGGGTGTGTGAAATCTTCGGATGATAAGGGCGGTCCGCCAGCTCGTCCTCACCGATCAGATCTTCATGCAGTTTCTCGCCCTCGCGCAGGCCGGTGAAAACAATGTTGATGTCCTTGCCCGAGAGGCTGATCATCTGTTTCGCAATGTCGAGGATGCGGACCGGCTCCCCCATGTCCAAAATCAGCACCTCACCGGAGGATCCGATCCCTCCGGCCTGCAGCACCAGCTGGCAAGCTTCGGGGATTGTCATGAAGTACCGGGTGATATCGGGGTGGGTGACCGTCAGATCTTTACCCTCGTTGATGAGCTTCGTAAAGGTCGGGAGCATCGACCCGCGACTACCGATAACGTTTCCGAAGCGGACAGAACTATAAAGGGCGTCCGTTTGGGCGCCAAAAGACGCCGTCAATTTTTCGGCGGCGCGCTTCGAGTAGCCCAGGATCGAGGTCGGGTTCGCGGCTTTATCCGTCGAGATATTGACGAAAGTGGAAACTTTCGCGACCTCGGCGGCGCGCAGCACGTTGAGCGTTCCCTGAACGTTCGTTTTCCACGCTTCGTCCGGGTACTGCTCGAGGAGAGGCAAGTGTTTGAGGGCGGCCGCATGGAAAACCACATCCGGCTCTCGGTCCACGAAAATCTTCGTAACCGTTTCCGAGTCGCGAATATCCGCGAGGACCACCTCTTTGGTGTCGAGCAGTCCCGTCCCGAACGTGTCGATTTGGGCCTGCTGCAGTCCGGTTTCGTCCCGGTCCAGCATGATCAGTTCCGAGGGACCGTATTTGGCAATCTCGTAGCACAGCTGCGCCCCGATCGAGCCGCCAGCGCCGGTCACGAGGACTCGCTTCCCGGTCAGGTAGCCCGCGATTTCCGCCACATCGGTGTCAACCACTTCGCGTCCCAGGAGGTCGTCAATTGACAGGTCCCGCAGGTCGTTCACCGGCACGTTGGACACCACGTCACCCATGGGCGGCATGACTTTAACGGTCAGGTTCGCTTCGAGGGCGGCCTCCTGCACTTGGCGCAGCAGCGTCCCCGAAGGGTTCGAGAGGGCGACGATGAGCACCTTCGCTCCGGCCTGCTTATTGATGTCTGTCAGGTCTTTCAGGGTTCCTAGGATGCGCACCCCGCGCACAGAGGCGTTCGCTTTCGCCGGGTCATCATCGATGAAGCCCACCGGCAAATAGTCCGAGTCGCGGTCGTTGAGGATCCAGTGCATCAGGTGCGTCCCGACGTAGCCCGCCCCCAGCAGCAAAACGGGAACCGCGTCGGCGCCGGGACGTAAAAAGCGGTCCCGTTTCAGTCGTGTTGCGTACCGGATTCCGAGCATCGCCACGAGGGCGATTGGGGTCGCGATGAAGACGAGGCTGCGGGGAACCTGCCAAGCCGTACCCCAAAGGAGCGTCAGCACTCCCCCCACGACGCCGGTGAGGACCGTCGCGATTGTGATCGCAAAAACCTCTGCGAAAGCGCCCTTCTCGTAGCGGGAACGGTAGACCTGCAGCGGGTAACCGAAGAGCCACTGGATGAGTGCCGCCCCCAGACCGATGAGGATCAGGGGTCCCCACTTTACGGTCGCCAGATCGAAGTCATACCGCAAGATTGCGGCGATCAACACTGCGAGCAACCAACACGCAGCGTCGAATAAATAAGTGCCCAATTGTGTGAAACGATTCATTATTCAACCACTTCAAGTCAAGTCATGCTTGAAACCAAAGTAGCACGCGGACAGCCCTAACC
>CAYFQJ010000022.1:10830-13026 GCA_964345205.1 uncultured Actinomyces sp.
CTACCGAAGGAGCAACGTGGCGAAACAGGTTTTTGAGGCCATCAACTGGAACCGGATCGAGGACGAGAAGGATCTTGAGGTGTGGGATCGTTTGACCGGTAACTTCTGGTTGCCGGAAAAAATCCCGCTTTCCAACGATATTCCGTCATGGGCGACCCTCAACGCTGAAGAAAAGCTGATGACGAACCGGGTTTTCACCGGCCTCACTCTGCTGGACACTCTGCAGGGCACTGTCGGTGCGGTCAGTTTGATCCCCGATGCGCGCACCCCCCACGAGGAAGCGGTTTACACCAACATCTCGTTCATGGAGAGTGTGCACGCCAAGTCGTACAGCTCAATCTTCTCGACCCTGCTGAGCACCGACGAGATCAACGAGTCTTTCCGCTGGGGCGAAGAGAACCCGCAGCTGCAGCGCAAAGCCGAAATCATCAACAAGTACTACGAGGGCGACGACCCGCAGAAACGGAAAATCGCTTCCGTCATGCTCGAGTCCTTCCTCTTCTACTCCGGGTTCTACGCCCCCATGTACTGGTCGGCGCACGCCAAACTGACGAACACCGCGGACCTGATTCGCCTCATCATCCGCGACGAGGCCGTCCACGGCTACTACATCGGCTACAAGTACCAGGTCGCGAACCGCGAAGCTTCAGAGGAGCGCCGCGAGGAGCTGAAAGACCACACGTTCTCGCTGCTGCTGGAACTGTACGAGAATGAGGAACAGTTCACCGCGGACCTTTACGACCCCCTCGGCCTGACCGAGGACGTCAAGAAGTTCCTGCGTTACAACGGCAACAAAGCCCTAATGAACCTGGGCTACGAGGCACTGTTCCCCGCAGACGAAACGAATGTGAACCCCGCGATTCTGGCGGCGCTGTCACCGAATGCGGATGAGAACCACGACTTCTTCTCCGGTTCCGGCAGCTCCTACGTGATCGGCGAGATCGTCGATACCGAGGACGACGACTGGGATTTCTAGCACTACACATGACTAGCCCCAAGCCAGCAAGCTCTGGTTTGGGGCTTTTTCATTTGGTGGCTACGCCCTTGCTAATGAGATCGATTCTCAATTAGGCTGAGTCCATGACCAAACGTTTCGCTTTCCTGCCACTCGTGGCGCTCCTTGGCGCGTGTGCGCCCTCCACAAATGCTGACACCATCGACGTCGTGACCACGGCCTACCCCTTAACATTCGTGGCCGAACGGATTGGTGGGGACGCCATCAACCTGATTGACGTGACCACCGGGGACGCTCACGACATTGAACTGTCCTCGCGCCAGGTCGCCCAAATCGAGGCCGCGCCGGTAGTTCTCTACTTCGGGGACCACTTCCAACCCGCGGTCGAACAGGCCGTTGGCGAGCAGGGTGTTGACGGCCTCGACTCAGTCGAAAACAGACGGGACGGTGACCCCCATGTGTGGCTCGACCCGCTCAACCTCGCCGCAATTGGGGATGACCTGGCCGCGACCCTCAGCGAACTCGAACCGGATCAGGCTGAATACTTTGCACGTAACGCCGCCCAATTGCGGGCCGACCTCGAACTGCTGGACTCTGAGTTCACCGCCAGCTTGGGCAGCTGCACCACCGACACCATCGTGACCAGCCACGAAGCCTTCGGCTATTTGACGGACGCGTATGAGCTACAACAGGTGGGGATCCTCGGCGTCAATCCCGATGCGGAACCCTCACCGGCGCGACTGCGGGAAATGGCGACCTACCTGGAAACCCACAATATTGACACGGTGTTCTTCGAATCGAATGATGCCTCAGCGGAACAGCTCGCGAAAGCCCTTAACGTCGAAGCGCGCAACCTGTGGACGCTCGAAGTGGCGCCTCCGACCGGCGACTATCTGGAGGCAATGCGCGAAAACCTGGCTGTTCTCCAGACGGGACTCGGCTGCTAGGCTGCCCATATGGAACAGCTAAAACAGTGGGAACAGTGGCACGAGGACCGAATGCAGACGCTGCATGAACCGTACGGGTGGCTCACCCTGATCAGTTTGGACTGGATCGGCACGGACACCACCACGCTCGAAACCTTCCCCGGGCAGTGGCGCCGCGAAAATGACCAGGCGGTCGCTACTTTCACCGCGGAAGATCAGGTAGAAAAGGACGGCGAACCCGTGATCGGTGAAGTGCGGGCCGACCGCATGACCCTCACCGACGGTGAAGGTCGCCAGGCCGAGGTCGCCCCCCGT